>JBCCIM010000021.1 GCA_039111535.1 Bacteroidota bacterium
GTAGATCTGATTGTGTTGTGAGAAAATAGGGGATATAGATTGGATAGGGCTTTCCAATATCTACAAAACACGGGAATATATGGGTAGGACTATCGACCAGATGCCAATACGTTAAATTTATGCCCCATACGCATTGACGTGGTAGCTTTTGCATGATTGGGAATCAATGTTATCAACCCAGCTACTGGTCCAGGGGCGATTTTTTGTTTGAGCAGATTCGCCACGCTTGTCCCATCTGTGCACTGCTAATGCCGGCTAAATTTTTTTATGTGGTGTGTAACTATACCGAAAAGCCCCCGTAATTTGAAGTCCATTCGAAGACACACACTCGTTCCTTTTTTACTTCACACTTCTAACAACGAATGTGGCTTCTATTATGAAAAAAATTACCCCTTTATTTGCCATCCTATTGCTGGCACTTGGCACAACGGCATTTGCAAATTCAACCCCTCTCAACACAGAAGACATACGGGGTAAAGCATTCATTGAAAGCGTCAATGAAGATCCCGAAGCAGATCAATGGAAAACATTTAGCAAAAACCTTGTTGTTGCCCTCAAGTCGGAGAATGACGGCGTGAGTGCTGGGGCCATGGGTTTGGTCATCCGATTTAGCGAAAAGGTCGACGTTTCTGATGCCCTTTTTGATGTTGTGAGCATTTACAGAAACCACGAAGATGAGAACATGCGGCGCATGGCACTGGTCACGCTGGGGAAAATGGATAGCCCCCAGGCCATTGGGTTTTTGACGCGCGCTGAGCAATTTGAAAAGTCTGATGTATTAAGACAAACCATGCGTGCGGTGATTCATGATTACCAGCGCAGGCACGAGGGCTAAAGGCACTGCATTGCCGCATGGATTACGCAGCAGCTGAAGTGACGATTCAGGAGACTTGAGAAAGATCACATGATTTTTATACCCAAACCTGGGCGCCTAAATGGGGTCCAGGTTTTTTATTGCAGCGAATTTGGTTCACGACTTAATCCGGCGACTGAATTTCAATTTCACAGATTGGCCGGCTTTGGCTAACATGTAAATGAGCATATTAATTTGTACGTGAATCAGTTCGCTTTGTCGGTTCAGGATCAGGCAACTCATTAAACAAAATAGCTTCCGGGATTTCGGCCCCCAGTAGCTTCATGCGGCTCCTTATTTTCGTCATAAGCACCTCCCGTAACACCTCCGGCTCATCACTGCCCAGTACAATGATTTTGTTCTTCTTCCAGGGTGTTTTTACTTCCAATTCAATACCCCGCCCAAACGTGACCGCGTATTGCATGCCTTTAGACGTATGCCGCGAACCCAGTCCACCCATGCTCAATTCCTTTTCAATCCTCACATCTACAATATCTTCGATCGCCACCTGTTTACGAAAAGACCCCAGGCCATAGTGCCAGCAGATATGGGTGTCGTCGATGGTGATGGTCATTCCGTAAAGGAAACAGGCCAACAACGCGAATCCGATAGCTACCAGCCCATAAAGAATATCCATACCAGGTGGTGGGGTACCCCATATCAGGATAAAAATAAACGTGGCTATCCAGGGCAGTGTAAAAAACAGGGCCCAATAACCAATTTGTGTATGTCGATAGATTGCTGGCATTGAATCAGTTTACTGTTGAAATGCTATCAATTTACAGACTATGAATGTGCGTGTCTGGCTTTTTGATTTGAAGGATTGTACTTGTTTCCTGTTGATTTGCCCTGTTTAGGTATAGCTTTAGTTCAATCAAACCTTTGCCAAATATGAAAGTGTCCGCTGCTTGTGCTCGATTGGTCCCCTGTATATTAGCGCCGGCGCGGACTGTGCGTATTGACTTGATTAATTGGAATGGTAGTTGGAAGATGTATAGTAACCCAAAATCAATCCCACACTTGGCATGAAGCAGTCTGTATGCGCGTTTTTAAGGTACGGGGTGCTGGTATTAGCTGTTGCCCAACTGGCTACGCCGGCCCTCGCTCAGCAAACCGTCACCTACCAGCCCTCAACCGAGCGGATTGCCAACCCAGAGCGCGGATTCTATCACTACATCGAAACGAAAGCCAGCGACCCGAATGCGTACAGCTTGAGCCAACTGGTGGGCTATCGCCGAAACGAAGACATTACCCTGCTCTATTGCATCAACTACCTCGACACCTTTGTGGAAGCGCCCATTAGCAACGGCTACCTGGATCATTTTGAGGCGAATATGAACGCGGTGCGCGAAGCCGGCCTCAAATGTGTGCTGCGGTTTGCGTACACCAAAGACGATCCCACAGTCCGCAACGAGCAGCCGCCCTTTGGCGATGCTACCAAAGAGCAGGTACTTGCTCATATCGATCAACTCGGGCCACTACTCACAAAACACGCCGACGTCATTGCGGTAATGCAGGCCGGCTTCATCGGCGTTTGGGGGGAATGGTACTACACCGATCATTTTGTCGACAACCCCTCAGTCCCCTGGCAGGTGTCTGCTACACAGCAGGCCAACCGCCTCGAAGTGGTGGAGGCGCTGCTGACGCATTTGCCCGAAGATCTGCAGGTTGCCGTTCGCTATCCGAGCGCGAAGCAAGGGATGTTGCAGCGCACTACCCCTGTCTCTGCCGAGGAGGCTTTTGAAAATACCAACCTCGCGCGCATCGGCTTTCATAACGATTGCTTCCTCGCGGGCGACCAAGACTTTGGCACTTACCGCGACAACACCGACCGCGAGTTTCTGGCTGCTGAAACGAAGTACGTCGGACTCGGCGGAGAATCCTGCCAGAACAACCCGCCGCGCTCCTCTTGTGACAACGCGCTTGCAGAGCTGGCGCAGTTTCACTGGACGTATATCAATGCTGATTACCATCCACAGGTATTGTCTGGCTGGGAGAGTGGGGGCTGTATGGAAGAAATTGAACAGCGGCTAGGGTACCGGCTTGTCCTGACAGAGGGCACATATCCGCTTGCGGCGGCGACGGGGGAGGATTTTGGCGTCCAACTGGCCATCGAAAACGCCGGCTGGGCCGCGCCAATTCAAAACCGACCGCTTACCCTGATCGCGACCAATACCGGTACTGGTGAGGCATACACAGCCGTATTGCCGGCGGCGCTCCAGTTTTGGGAAGCCGGCGCTACCCAGCAACTGGACTACACCGTATGTGCTGCGGAGGGTATTCCTGCTGGTGACTATGCACTTTCGCTGCAGCTACCAGATACAGCGCTGTCGGATGACAATCAGGGCAACTATGCAATCCAATTTGCCAATGCAGGTAATTTGTGGGATGATGCAAGCGGATTCAATAGCCTGAACCATACAATGAGACTGACGCAAGGGACCGAGAATTGTGCGGGCCCTATTGTGCTTATTTCAGATGCATTGCCAACCCATGTTGAGGGTGAAGATCTGGAAGAGGGGAGCTTTAATTGGACGCTTTATCCAAACCCATCTCGTGGTGAAGTAAACATCGAGCTAGCACAAGCAGGGGGCATGGGTGAAGAAATTCAACTGGAGGTATTCGACATGCTAGGCCGGCTGGTTGATCGCAAAACGATGACTGCCGTACCCGGTACAAAATCGTTTGCGCTTTCCATGACGTCATACAAGCCTGGCGTTTATGCAATTCGAATTAGCACCTCTACCCGGCTTACAACCCGTATGATTACCGTCGACAAATAGTACGGTTGGGTGAAATTATATGTCATATAGAGACCGAATCATGCTGAAGACGCCGATGGATGCCATGCAATTGCATCTCTTGAAAAAGGAGACCCTGTTTTAACGTAGATTGGAGCATCGGGCACATGAAACTGTTTTGCTCGACCCACCCCCTCTTCGTAATAGTTACGTCTCGTATGAAAAGGTTTGTTTTTCTAGTTGGTGTGCTGATGGTGTCGCTCATTGTGATCATCGCAATCAACACCACGCGGTTTGCTTCGAAACAACTCACTGTGACGCCTGCACAGCCCGTAGCTGTTGATACAGAAGCTGCGGCCCTCCGACTTGCCGGCGCACTTCGGATTCCCACAATCGCTGAAGTCGACACAACGCTCATCGATCACGCTGCTTTTGATGCGCTGCACGCTTATTTAGCACAGGCTTTTCCCAGTGTACACGCGTCTTTGCAGCAAAATGTGATAAACAGGCATTCACTTCTGTACTTGTGGGAAGGTACTGCGCCCGACCTCGATCCGCTTGTACTCATGAGCCATCTGGATGTAGTGCCTGTCGAGCCCGGTACTGAGAGCAATTGGCAACACGCGCCTTTTGTCGGCCACATTGACACAGATCATATTTGGGGGCGTGGTGCTTTGGACGATAAAAATGGCGTGCTGGCTATTCTTGAAGCTGTAGAAATGTTGATACAGGGAGGGTTTCAGCCTACGCGTTCGGTTATGCTGGCTTTTGGGCACGACGAAGAAATTGGCGGCCGGCGTGGGGCGAGCTATATCGCTGATCGCCTTGAAATGGCCGGTGTGACCCCGTGGCTTGTGGTCGATGAAGGTGGGGTGGTGCTCGAAGATCATCCGATGCCTGTGGATGCACCGCTTGCCCTTGTAGGTATTGCTGAAAAAGGGTCACTCAGCCTTTTGCTCTCTGTTGAGGGGCCGGGTGGACACTCCTCTATGCCAGACCGGGAGACCACAGTCGGTATTTTGAGCGGCGCTATCGACAAATTGTCGCATAACCCGTTTCCTGGACAGATTGGCGGCGTGAGCAAGCAGATCCTGGATTACCTGGGCCCCGAAATGTCGTTGCTGCCAAAGGCCGTGTTTGCCAACCAGTGGCTTTTTAGTCCCTTGATTGTTCGCCAGTTATCCGCAAGCCCGAGTAGCGACGCCCTGCTGCGTACCACGATCGCACCGACGATGTTGAAGGCCAGTCCCAAAGCCAATGTGTTGCCTGCGCGTGCAGAAGCTGTTGTGAACTTCCGAATTGTGCCGGGTGAAACCATCAAAAGCGTTGAGGCGCGTGTGCGTGAAGTTGTAAATGACCCGCGTGTTGAGATTAAACCCTACCAAGGCGGGCATGACAATCCTTCCGGTGTTTCTTCAACTACAAGTGAGGCCTTTCTAACGCTACAGCGATCCATCCACGAGGTATTCCCGGAGGCGGTGTTTGCGCCCTATTTGATGGTGGGAGGCTCGGACGCCAAACATTTCAGCCGGCTATCCGACAACGTGTACCGCTTTCTGCCCGTCTATTTCAGAGAAGGAGACCTTGCGCGGATGCACGGTACAAACGAGCGCATCTCAAAAGCAGATTATGCAAATGCAATTCGGTTTTATCATCGGCTGATAAGGAATGTTGGGGAGTGAGGAGTATCGAGTGAGGAGTATCGAGTGAGGAGTGAGGAGTATCGAGAATCCGAAAGAACGAAAGCCCGAATATCCGAAAACACACCTTTTACGGCTTCTCAAACACCATAAAGTGCTGCTGCGGCAGGAAATCACGTGTTTCTACCCAGCGCAGGCCGGCAGCTTCCATTTCTTTCCGCGCTTGTGCCTCTGTCATTTTATGTAAAGGTTTAATCGGGACGCGCGGATCCTCGCCGCGGTATTCGATCAGCACAAACTTACCCCCCTGATTTAAAGCCCTCACCATCGCCTGCCCCATTTCATACGGATAGGCAAGCTCGTGGTACACATCAACCATCAGGATTAAATCCATACTGTCTGCCGGTAAATTTGGGCTGGTTTCACTGCCTTGAATCAGCGCTACGTTTTGCACATTGCCGCGCTCAATGCGCGCAGCCATCACGTCGAGCATTTCTTGCTGGATGTCTACCGCCAGTACTTTCCCTTGCGGCACGCGCGGGGCCATTCGGAAAGTGAAGTAGCCAGTGCCGGCGCCGATATCGGCCACCACATCATCTTCCTCAAGTGGCAGGGCAGAGACCAAGGCGCTGGTGGCTTCTTCAGCATCGCGTTCGGTGCGTTCCAACCATGCGGCGCCGGCAAATCCCATCACGTGGGAAATTTCTCGGCCCATGTAGAATTTCCCGATGCCATCGCGACTGGCGCGTTTGGTCTCGTAGCGGTCTGCGTTTTCCGTGGTTTGCGGGGCTTCGGTTTGGGCGCATGCCGGCATGAAAAACGTGAAGCAGAGGAGGAGGGCCAGGTATGTGGTTGTGTTACGAATTGTCATACTAATTAGCTGGATTTGAACGGGCTCCGCTATAATACACACAAACGCCGGGGATATGCACCTATTTGCATCATGCTCCCATATCCCCACGTCATGCCCAGCTTGACTGCGCATCCACCGGTATTGCGAATTGTGTCCGTCTGTCAACTGATGCTGGTGCCAATTGGGGGGGATACCCAACAGTTTACTTCCCAAACACACTGCCAACAATCCGTCATACCCAGCTTGACTGGGTATCCACCGGTATAGCAAACCGTATCTAGTCGTTAAGTGATGATACAGCCATTTGGGTGGATACCCAATAGAGTTGGGTATGACGTGTGTGAAGGGGAGAGTGAGAAAATGCTAGTTTTCTCGCATCTTTGCGCGAGCAAGGCACGTAAGGGTTCAGAAATTGTGTGTTGAATCACAAAATCCCGCTCTTGGTTATGAAAAACGCCACTTCTGTTTTCCTGCTGTTGCTTTTTGTGCCGCTGGTTGCATGCGCCCAAACGCCGAACCTGTCGAATGAACTGGATGCTTACGTGGACGAGGTGATGACGGCGTATGGTATGCCAGGTGTGGCGTTTGCCGTGATCAAAGACGGGGAGGTTATCCATAAAAAGAACTACGGACTGGCCAATCTTGAACACCAGGTGCCCGTCACTGAAAACTCGATTTTCCGCGTGTATTCCCTTACCAAACTTGTGGTGATTTCAGGGCTCTTCCAGCTTGTTGAGCAGGGCAAGCTTTCGCTCGATGACCAGATCACTGACTATGTAGATGGCCTGCCGGCAACCTGGCACCATCTACAAATCAAACACCTCATCACACATTCTAGTGGCCTGCCCGATATGGCGCCGATTCCAGTCTTCCAGGAGCTATCGGAAGACGCAGCAAAAGCACGCGTGTTTGCAGAGCCGCTGCGGGCTGAGGCCGGCAACGTGTACGACTACAACCAGACCAATTTCTGGCTACTCAAAGAAATCATTGAGCGGGTCACAACCATGCCTATGGATCAATTTCTTCTTGAAAATCAGTTCAGCACGGCGCCAGATACTGCCTTCTTCTCTGTGGACTCGCGAGACATCATCCGTAACCGCGTCACTGCGTATTTCCCTTTTGCGAAAGGCTACACAACCATTGAGCATCCCTATTTGCAAGGCGACTATGCTTATGCCATGAACGGACTCAATATCACCCTCAATGCTTTTATCCACTGGAGCCAGCAATTGCGCAACGATACAATTATGCAGCCGGCAACGCGTGCTAAAATGTGGGAGCCCTTTCCGTATGCGGCGTCGGATAAGCTATTTACGTATGGCTGGGACATGCGACCCGTGCAGGGGCACAATTCGTACGGCTTCTCTGGCAGCCTGGTCACTGCCTATCGCATTTTCCCTGATGACGATCTTAGCATCATCTTTTTAGCCAACGGCATGCGCGACTTCTTCAATATTGAGGACATCATGAATACCATCGCCATGCGCGTGCTCGAGTAGGTAGCGTCAGGGAGCTACCACGTGCGCTATGGCAATGGGTCCAGTTTGAAACCTGCGTCGGATTGGGATACTGAACAGCCGGCAATCTCGCAGACAGCCGCTAATGATTCTTGCACACCCGCAGGGTTTGGGGCGATCCACGTAAGAATAGTTGCGTGCAGCGGCGGTGCTACCTGAATGGATACCGCATACTTGCGTTCAAGGAGCTGGGCCAACGAAGGTAACGCCTGGTCGATGCTGGCAATCCCTCCTTCTGTCCACATGTTGGCAATGGATTGGTTATACGGAACAGGCGCAGATGGATTGCCGGCGTTTCCAATGACTCGGCTTTCCTGGCCGGCTTCTACAACAGCAAGCGTGGTACCTTCGGTACTGGCCGTGAAGTGGACCGTACCTTCTGTAACCTGGAGTATGGTCTGCTGTATTTTTTGTAGCGAGTCTGGCGCCCAGGTGTTGACATTGAATGCCGTTCCCACAACCTGGATACGGGCGTTTGCAGTGGTTACCACAAAAGGCCGTGTGCCATGGGCGACATCAAAGAAAGCTTCACCCGCCAGATATACTGCACGGGTTTTGCCCCACAGGTTGCGGCCGTATGAAATAGTAGATGCACTGTTTAAGGCTACTGAAGAACCGTCGGGCAATGTGAACTGCGCGGTTACGCCGGCGGGTACTTCGTGCGTTATGGTACGTGTGCCATACCATGCGATAGCAAGGGCGAGGATGACGAGTGTCGCGGCTACTTTCCAGGTTTGCCGCAATACGTACATGGTCGCTGATTTCTGCACGGGTGTGGCCTTGCGCAACTGCTGTTCGAACTGGGCCACGGCGTCGTCAACTGCAGCACCAGGCATGGCCGGCGCATCTTTTGCCGTGATCGCCCACACTTTCTCCAGTGCCGCTTTTTCATCGGGCTGCTCGCGATTGAGCGAGTCCTGGACGTCTTTGGGTATCGTAGCTTTTGGTTTCATGCTTGAAGTAGCTTGGCGTCGAAGGACTGAAGGCGGTCTCTTAGAAAGCGCAGGGCAGCAACCAGATGGTTCTCGACCGTTTTGATCGAGATGTCCATGACCTCCGCAATTTCTTTGTAAGAGAGGTTGGCGTATCGGCTCAGTTCAAATACTTCGCGCCGACGTGCCGGCATTTCGTTTACCCAGGTTTCGATTTTTGCCTGCATGAGCGCGCCGTGTGTGGTAGAGGCCGGGTCAGCAGAGCGCGTTGGTTCGGGGATGTGTTGCATCAACCGCTCGTGGGTTTTGTCATCGCGGATGGCATTCAGGCAGAGGTTACGTACGCTTTTGTAGAGCAGCGCCCGGATGTTTGTATCTGCTGCGGTAAGGCTACGCCGGCTCCAAAGCCGCAGAAATGCTTCCTGTACGGCATCTTGCGCGCGCACCTCATCTTGCAAGAACCGCGAGGCATAGTAGTGCAGTTCTTCGTAGTGCTGTCTATACAAATTGGTGTAGTGCTGCTCAGACAGCACTGCATGTTTTTGGGACAACGCTTCAGGTGGGTGCTGATTGACAAGAATACCGAGCGCCGGCTTCATCGGCCTGACTGTATACTCCGCTGGCTTCAGGATGGTCTCCATAGCGATTGTTCGGTTTCCGCGTAGCATCTGCTAAAGAGGGGGATTATCGCTCCTGGACGTGAATCCAGATTGCAGGATGCATGCCGGCAAACACGCCAATGTTGTTGCTCATATTGGTCTTGATTCGCACAGCTTCTGCAAAAGGGTTTTGTAACGATTCGTTTTGCAGTTTCAGCGTGCGGTGGTAATCATGGAATGATTGGGTGACGGTTGAAAACTCGATCACCTGCTGGCACTGGAGTTCTGGCGGCGAATTGGTGCTGGCGCCACAAATGTCGTCAGCTACCTCGATTACAATTTCTTTGCGCTCGCCATCGAAAAATGCATCACTGAATGTGATGCCATCATCCTGGATCTGGGATGGATTGTTGTCGCCAATCAAGTCGTCGGGGTCGGCGCCAAACAGGTCGTCTTGAAGATTGGAAACAAGCTCAAAACCTGAGGTTGTAGAGATGATGAAGGTGGTTAACGTATCGATGGTCCGGTAGTGATGTCTGAGGTTGTAGTAGTTGTCCTCGCCGGCCGGATCGTCAAATACAATGCGGATTTCACCACGAACACCCAGTTCGTCACTGGCCGTTTGAGGCGTATAGACGGCTTCCTGTATGGCAACAGGCGCAGGAATATGATCTGTACCCGTAACCGTTTCATAGCCTTCAGCGCTTACTTCTACGCTATACGTTTGGCCAGCGACCGGCCGGAACGTTTTCGATTTGTAGCGCGCTACCAGTCGGTTACTTTCATTGTTGCCGGGAGAATCAGTCGGCAGCGGCGTAAGGATAAAGCCACCATTCAGCCAAAATAAATCTTTATAAGGCAGCACTTCGAGCACCTCGCCATCAGCAAGAACGGCTACCCTGGCGTTGGTAACGGCCTGCGGTTTGTTACTCCCAATGAGCGGCGCATTGGTGTTTACGTAGACTTCGATGAGGCTATCTGGCTGGAAAATACCATTCACCACAAGCGCAGGTTCTGGTTCTGGCAAGCTGGCTTCAAGGATGAAGTCTTCCTGGCAGCCCATGCTACCGATTGTGATTGCCAACAGGCCTATAAATGCAAAACGTTGAAAGCTCATATCTTAAAATTCGAAAGCGTAGCTGAAAGAGGGCAGGAAGGGAAAAAGGCTGGCTTGTTTGAGCACAAACTCCGTGTCATCCACAAAGCCACCCCCACTTTCACCAAGGTTCTCTTCTACAAAAATGAAGTACGGATTGCGCCGGTTGTAGGTGTTGTAGGCACCAAGCGTGAGTACATGGTTACCCCGCGGAGTTGGCCATGTAAAGTTGGCGCCAATGTCCAGGCGGTGGTAAGCCTGCATCCGGTACCCGTTGCGTGGACCTACGCGTTCAGCGTCTATGTTGGTTGCCTCGATAAGACTGTCGTAGGTGATATTCGAAATAACACCGGGACTGAAGCGCGCTGTGCTGATGGTGACCGCTGCGCCTGTGCCGTAGACCCATGAGCCGGATAAGCTGAGGCGGTCGGAAAGGTGGTGCACTAGGGTAAGTGCTACGTCGTGCCGCCTGTCGTATCTAAAGGGGAAGGTCTCGCCGTTGTTTAGGTTTTCAAACGTTCGATCGGAGCGGGACAGCGTGTAACCCAGCCACCCCGTAGTGCGGCCCGTGCTTTTCTGGATAAATAGCTCGATGCCGTACGACGTCCCTTCGCCGGCTTCTACATTGTCTTGCCAGTCGTTCGACGCACCAAGAAAGTTTGCCCCTTCTTTGTACTCGATGATGTTGTCCATCGTTTTGTAGTACGCTTCAAGACTCACCTCAAAAGCATGCGATGTACTATGCGCGAGGCCAACTGTAAATTGCTCAGAACGTTGGGGCGCGACATTGTCTGTAGCCGGCACCCAAAGATCGGTGGGCAGCCCTAGTCCACTGTTCACCAGCAAGTGGATGTACTGCGACATACGGGCATACGAGGCTTTTAACGACCAGCCGGCTGCCACCCGAATCCTTGCTGCAACGCGTGGTTCAATGTCGTTATAGGTTGTACCGTTTACCGCGTACAGCGACCCGCGGAGTCCAAGGTTGAGGCCGAGCACGCGTCCAATTTTAATATCGTCTTCTACGTAAATGGCGGCTTCCAGGGTGTTGAGATTGGAGACCGGGACGATGAGTGTATCCTGGCGCGGGGTGTCGACAGGGCCATCGTTTAATTGCAGGGTGCCGGTGGCGAAGTTGTGGTTTGTAATCTGGGTGCCGAAGCGGATATGATGGGCCGGCGAGGGAATAAAGTCAAAGTCGATTTTCCCGCCTATGTCTTCTACCCCCGAGTCATACAGCAGGCGGTAGCGCTCCTGGACCAATTCATTTTCGACCCTTCGAAAGCGTACGTCGTCTTGTTTCGTTTCCAGGTTGTAGCGGCTGTATAGCAGCGTGGTGTTGCTGAAGAGCTTATCTGAAAACAGATGATTCCAGCGGATCGTGGCAATGGTGTTGCCCCAACTGATACCAAACTGGTTGCGCGGTGAGACATTCTCTCCGCTATCAAAGTCATTGACCTGCTCGTACCGATCACTGCCACCATAAACGCTGGCAAAGATGCGATCTTTCGACGAAAAGCGGTGGTTTAGTTTGCCGTTGAAGTCGAATAAGGCGTAGGCCGGATAGTCGTTGGCATCTGTGAAGGGCGCAATAAACACGTCGACGAGCGATCGCCGGCCTGAGAAAATAAACGAGGTTTGATCTTTTTTTATTGGACCCTCGAGGGTCAGGCTGCTGGCTGCCAGTCCAAGCGAAGCTGCACCCGAGAGCTCCTTCATATTGCCCTCCTTCATGCTGATGTCGATCACCGAAGAGAGCCGGCCACCGTATCTGGCGGGGAAGCCGCCTTTGAGCAGGGTGACATCATTTAGGGCCCGGGCATGAAAAATGGAGAGAAAGCCAAACAGGTGGGAGGGGTTGTATACAGTGGCACCATCTAGTAAAAACAGGTTCTGGTCCACGCTGCCGCCTCGTACGTAAATGCCTGTGGTACCTTCGTTGCCAGATTGTACGCCCGGCAACAACTGCACAGCGCGGAGTACATCTGGCTCCCCAAGTAAAGCCGGCATGTCCTGCACCTGTTCTACAGGGAGCCGTACCATACTCATTTGGGTCCGTTCATCTATGGAGGCTTCCACTTCTCCAATTACAACCAGGGTGTCGAGTCCCAGGGATGCGGGGGTAAGCGAGATATCCAGGGTCCGGTCCTGGTTTAAGTCAAAATCGAACAGCTCTTTTTCATAGCCGACATAGGAGGAGACCAGCGAAACGGGGCCCTCTTTAAGGGTGAGGCTGTAGAAGCCGTATGCATTGGATGTAACGCCGGCTTCTGCATTGCGGTCATATACCGTGGCATAAAGTAGGGCCTCACCCGTACGCGCATCCCTTATAAATCCGCTGATGGTATGTTTAGATGGACTGTCAGAGGCGGGCGGTTTAAGAACAACTTTATAGGTACCTGTGGCTGTACTTTCAATGTCCAGGTTTGTATTTGCCAAAATGCAGCGGAGTACGGCTTCGACAGGGGCGTTACTGATGGCACAATTCGTCAGGAGATCCGCCACAAGCTCAGACGTAAACCCGATACCTACCTGGGTATCCAGTGACACCTGGGTTAAAGCCTCTGCTACCGGTTTATTTTCAAAAGTATAGCTGAACAGGGTGCTGTCTGGCCTGGCCGGCGATTGTGCGCTTGCCGTTTGCAGGGCAGCAGGCATCAGCAAGAAAATCAGGGCAAAGAGACGGTACATGTATTGTAATGGCAGGCGCAATTGTGCGCAATGTGTAATCAGGGTTAGTTTGGTAGTGAAACCCGTAAGTCCACAATCCCCCCTATACAAAGAATCATTTTTTTACGTTGGTGTGCAAGAGGAGAGATCAACCAATTACCCATTGTGCCGTAGAGCACCAAAGATGCATGTTTAATCCCACCTGCTGTTATGCGTAATGCCCTTCGTTATTTATTGATTGGCGTGGTACTGCTGTTGATTCTAGTGCCGGCTTTTTTACTTGGTCCGTATTTTTTGCGGGTTGAGCAATTCACTGCAAACCCGGCTAAAGGCTACCACGCTGATTTCTTTCTGTACGTATCTCCGCAGGCAAAAAGTCTGGCAAAAGCCGGCAAGCCTCTAACCATCCTTGTGCAGCCCAACAATTCGGGTATCAACTCGGATGATGCTGAAGTGCACGTAAAAGATGCCCGCTGGATGGGGTTTGGCCGGCATTTCCTTGCGAACGAACTTGGGGTTGCGCTCCTTGTGCCGGCTTTTGTGCGGCCGGGGGAGGACTGGCACATCTACACCCATGCACTGGACCGGGATGTATTAACAACCAGCCGTGCGGACCTCGGCCGGCTTGATCTGCAGTTGATTGCCATGATCGATGCAGCGCGCGCCCATCTGGAATCAAAGGGCCTTGAATCGCGGCCCAGGGTGTTGTTGCAAGGCTATTCCGCCAGTGGGATGTTTGCCAACCGGTTTACAGCATTGCACCCAGACCGTGTTATGGCAGTTGCTGCCGGCTCTCCCGGTGGCTGGCCGATTGCGCCGGTGGCATCGTCTGACGGTACATCATTGCCTTATCCTATTGGGGTGGCAGATCTCGCAACACTCACTGGAGCTGCATTCGATAGTACAGCGTATGCCCGCGTGCCACAACTCATTGTGATGGGTGGGGAAGATGAGAACGATTCTGTGGACTATACCGATGGCTGGGACACGCCCCATGCAGCACTTGTAGATAGTTTGTTTGAAGCGGATCCGGTAGCGCGCTGGCCGCATGCGATGACACTGTACAACGCAGCCGGCACCAATGCCCGGTTTACACTGGTGCCAGGCATCGGGCACGATCGGCGGGCGCTACAGCCTTATTCGACAGCCTTTTTTGAGGAAGTATTGGGTGGATTGTAATTTGGTATGTTGTTTATGCTGAATAATCGTTCTGGCAGGTTATACTTATGCTTTATTGGTGCCGGCTAAATTTTATGCTACTTGCATTTCTGTTAGTATTTCTGATTCCAGAGGATGGATACGCGCAGTTTACGCAACCCGTAGAACCTCGATATCCAGATGTTGGCGCAGTTGCTTATGCGCCGGCCGATCCCGAAGGTTCGCGCGGTCATCTGCTAGATCTATATTTACCTGGTGATGCAGCCAGCCCTGCACCCGTTGTCATCTATACGGGCGGTTCTGCGTGGTTTTCTGATGATACCAAAGTAGCTGCTCGTAATGTATTGTTTCGATTTAGCTCTCAAGGGTATGTAGTAGCCGGGGTTTCCATTCGTGCGAGTACGCAGGCGAAGTTTCCTGCGCAAGTCCACGACATTAAAGCCGCTATCCGCTGGATTCGCACCCATGCCGCCAAGTACAACATCGATCCAAACAAAATTGCCATTATGGGTGACAGTTCGGGCGGATGGGCGAGCGTTATGGCGGCTGTTACGGGCGATGTGCCTGCATTGGAGGGTGACCTGGGCGAAACAGGCGTGTCGAGTGCCGTGCAGGCTGCAATAGCGTTCTACCCACCAACAAATTTTCTGGAGATGGATAACTGGGCGGTCCGACCCTGCAAACCCGGATTAGCCATGGGAGAAGGGTTTCGGACAGGCGAGTTTTGCCATGATGATCCTTCGTCACCTGAATCGAGTTTGATTGGTTGTCCGATTCAGGACTGTCCGGCGAAAACGTTGGAAGCAGATCCGGCTGCGTACATTTCACCGGCGGACCCGCCCATCATGATTCTGCATGGTCAATCAGATTTGCTCGTACCACATCACCAGGGGGAGCGCCTTTACATGGCGCTGAACAAAGCATGTAACGAGGCTGTGTTTGTTAGTTTGCCGCTGGCCGGCCACGGTCCTGTGAAAGCATTTCTGCAGCAAGATGAGGTTCGTGCTGGCGCGACAATGCGTCGTACACAAAAAGAGGGCTGCATCGCCTCAGCGCCAGCGTTGGTCACACCGGACTGGCAAATGATCTACGATTTTCTAGAAACGCACTTGAAGGATTGAGCGGCTTTGGGATGGTTGCTCGGGCCCAGTTACAAAGCTTTTACAGAGTCCAATTCGATCAGGGACGTTTTGATTTTGGCATCGATTACCGTATCGGAATAGTCCTCAATGAGTCCGATGAGAATGTGCGCGGCCTTTTCGCCAACCTGGTAGCCCGTGTGCAAGAGGTGGGTTACGTTTGGGTAGAGAAATAGTGGGGCCTGCCCGTCGCTAATGGCAATCAAAGAGCACGTCTCCGGAATGCTGTATCCACGTTGGTTGAGGAAATGGTGGGTCCAAACCAACAACTCATCCGACATCGTGAAAAAAGCCGTTGCATACTCAATTTTGGATAAAGACTGCTGCATTTTTGTCGCATCAGGGATCGATATGATGCGTTTTTGAGAGAGCGGAATGCCGTTATGAGCATGTGCTTCGCGAAAGCCACGAATCCGCTCTCGGCTGATGGCCATTTTAGTGTCGGCAAAAATGCCAACAATTTCTTTGTGTCCTTTCTGAATCAGGTAGTTGGTTGCTTTAAAGGCTGCTTCCTGATCGTCAATGTTTACCGTAGAAAAGGCGTCGTTTTCGATGAGTTTATCGAAGAGCACCACTGGAATTTCGTTGTTTTGCAGGGGGGCCAGATGTGAGAGATTGTTTGTCTCTGTGCTCACCGATAGCAAAACCCCATCAACAGAAAGGTTCAGGCAATACTGGATCAGTTGCTTTTCTTTCCACAATGAATTGTCGGATTGCAGCACGATCAGGGAGTAGTCTTTGGCTTCCACAACCTTATTTATGCCATTCATAAGAGAGGGCATAAAAAACATATTCATTTCTGGCATAATCAGGGCGATCAGCTTCGAGTGCCTGGACCGCAAATACTTGGCTCGCAGGTTAGGGATGTAGTTCATGCCCTGTGCAACATCTTTGACGCGTTGTTTGGTTGCGTCGCTAATATCCGGATGGCCGGCGAGTGCCCTTGATACGGTAGAAGGAGAGAGGCCGAGGAGCTTCGCGAGGTCTTTTAAAGTGGTTCTTTTCATGCCCAAAAAAGTAGTTGGCCAGGTTAGGTTGAGGCAAAATTGTGGTCGAAACAGGATGGCGGTATTCCTAAAGTTCGACAGATATTTAGTTTTCTATAAAAAGTTATCCACAGAAAACGTTTGCACAAACGTTTGCAACGGAAGCGCTTCCGAAATGCTCTTGAATTAAAATAATGTTAGAAGTACCATGGTGACAATTCAAGTGATCAGTCCATTTTTCGATAAAAATGTGCAAACAACTTTGCGAAAGTACTGAATTTATCCCGCAATTATTGCAGGTAAAAGAACTTGTTTAATTATCGGCACAACGCTTTGCACCTGAAAAGCACGAAAAACGCCGTGCATGCAAACTGGGCAATACACTCCACCAATGTGCCACGATTTTTTAATGACCATACCAAGAGCACGATGAAAAAGAATTTGGTCCTAGCATTTACTTCTATCATGATGTGGGTTCTGCCAATGAGCGCGTTTGCGCAGCAGGACTACACGATCTCGGGCGTTGTCTCCGATGCTGATGGGGCGCCACTGGCCGGCGCTACCATTCGCGTTGACGGAACGACCTCGGGTGCTGCCACGGATCTCGATGGCGCGTACGTTTTTAATTTCACGGGCCAGAGGGCTGGCAATGTAGCGCTGAAACATTGCAGGCCCTCTCTCTAAGGCTATTAACCCATTACGCGCAATTGGTATGATAGAAGCGAATCTGGAAGCGATAGACTACCTCATCATTGGGCTGTACGTCGTCTTCGTCATTGGTCTCGGATTTTATTTTCGGAAGAAGCAGCAATCAGAATCCGACTATTTTCTTGCCGGCCGATCTTTGTTATGGCCCGTGATCGGGTTTTCTCTTTTTGCTTCCAACATGGGCAGCATCAGCCTGGTTGGACTGGCAGAAAGCGGGTTCAGGTCCGGATTTGCGGTATTTAGCTATGAGTGGATGGCCTCCTTTGTGCTCATCCTCTTTGCCGTCTTCCTGCTACCGTTCTACCTGAAAAACAAAATCTATACGGTCCCGCAGTTCCTGGAACTCCGATACGGGCCTTTTGCACGCTCATATTTCTCCATCGTTACGATTATCCTGAACGTGTTTATCGACATTGCGTCTGGCCTTTTTGCCGGCGCCATTGTCATCAAAATGGCGTTTCCAGACCTGAGTTTGATTGCTATTGTCTGGATTATTTCAGCTATCGCGGCCCTGTATACCCTGCTTGGTGGTCTGGCATCTGTGGTGTATTCGGATACCATTCAGGCCATATTGCTGCTGGTCAGTTCGGCGGTAATGACGGTGATTGCGTACCAGAAAGTTGGCGGATGGGACCAGATTGTACAAAGCGTCGATCCGGTGATGCTCGATATTGTGCGTCCGATTGGCGATGAGACGTTGCCGTGGCCCGGCCTGTTTGCCGGCGTGTTTTTACTCGGGTTTTATTTCTGGACCACCAACCAGTTTATTGTTCAGCGTGCATTAGCAGCTAAAGATATCCGGCAAGGGCAGTGGGGTGCCTTGCTCGCCGGATTTCTGAAGCTGCTCACGCTGTTCATTATGGTCTTGCCCGGTGTTATGGCCTTGATGTTGTACCCCGAATTGGATGATGCAAAGAACGCGTACCCTACCCTAGTATTTGACCTGTTACCAACGGGGCTTTTGGGACTAACGCTGGCTGGTTTTATCGCGGCCCTGATGTCTAGCGTCGACAGCGGACTCAACGCTGCTGCTACGTTATTTACCATCGACTTTTATAAGAAGCGGAACCCGGATGCAGCGCCGGTAAAGGTGTTGCGTGTGGCCAAAACCATGATTCTTGTGTTTATGGTGGTTGCCGCGCTTTGGGCGCCTCACATCAACTCGTTTGAGTCGTTTTGGGATTATTTACAGATGGTGTTGTCGTTTCTTTGTCCGCCCGTTGTTGCGCTCTTCCTGTTTGGCTTGTTTACAAAGCGGGTGAATGCCCGTGGTGCAAACGCAGCCATTATTGTAGGTATTGTGCTGAGTCTGGCCGGCGTGGTTTACAAGGTTATTGCCGCGCTGTATCTGGATGGGAAAGATGTGCTGCCGCATTATCTGTACCTCGCGGGCATTATCTTCATTGCCTGTACCATTGTTTTGTTTGTGGTCAGCGGGCTTTCGAAGGAGCACGAAGCCGATAAAGACTGGGACAAACTGCTGTGGACGCCGGCCTATTTCCGAAAAGAGTCTGCAGCACTGGCTGATGTCCCATTTTACAGTAACTACAGGTACCAGGCCGTAACCCTCCTTGCTTTGATTATTTTAATGTTGATTGTCTTCTAATTGAGAGGAGAAATTGGAGATCTATAAAGAGGCAAGAGCACTGTTGGGTAAGCTGAGTGGTCCGCATGGGATTCGGGCGTCATTGTCTGAAAAGGCGAACTACGCAGCTGTGTTTACCCGGGATGCCGTGATGGCTGGGATTGCTGGCTTGCTATGTGAGCTGGATGATGTTGCTGATGGATTAGTGCGAAGCCTTGAGGAATTGCGCAACCTGCAGGGGCCACAGGGGCAAATTGCATCGAACTTTACGTACGTAGATGGGGTGTTCTCGCGGGTGAGTTTTGGTACGCTGAGTCCCAAAGTAGATGCCGCCACATGGTACGTGGTTGGGGTCTGTTTTGGAATTGCACAGGGCCGGCTGCGAGCGGATGAGTGGCGGGAATCTGTAGAAAAAGTGATCGCGCTTTTGGATGCAATGGAGTACAACGGCCGGCACTTGATTTATGTGCCGATGGGCGGCAATTGGGCGGATGAATACATCGACGAGGGGTATGTGTTGTATGATCAGGTGTTACGCGCCTGGGGACTACAACTGGCGGGAGACCTGTTCGATAAGGCTGCCTGGCGCGAGAAAGCAACCACGATCTGGGAGGTAACTCGGATCAACTATTGGCCGCAATCGGACTATACCGGTCACCCCCTGGCATCCCATACAACGATCATGGGCCGGCAAGCATTGGACGCGCGTGCATACCCGTGTTCGTGTTTTACACCAGCAGGTTACCGGCACACATTTGATCTGGCTGCTTGCTGTCTGTTGACTATTGCTTCACCGCTGGAACTGGAAAACGCAAAAACGCTCGACTGGATTGAAACAGCGTTTCTTGATGCCAATCGATTGCCGCCGGCGTTCTATCCTGTTATTGCAGCAGGTGATGCCGGCTGGGAAGCGTTGTCGAACTACCACCTGTTCGATTTTAAAAACAAGCCGCATCATTACCACAATGGCGGAATTTGGTTGATCTGGCTTGGGTGGCTTGCGCTGGCCTTTTACGAAAACGGCAGAACGGACGCCCTGGCAAAACTCGGGCAACGCGTAGACGCAGTTATCGCCGGCCAGGAAAACTTTGCATATGAAGAGTACTTCGATGGCCTGGCATTAAAACCGGGCGGTGAAAAGCGGATGGCCTACTCTGCATCTGGTTTATTGATGCTGCAGAAGGCCCGTAGTTCAGAAATTAGCGGGAGGTTGAAAGATGCTTGGCGATAAAATCCTGATTAAGCCAGAGTACTATGCGCTTGCTCGTACGATCTTTTCAACGCTTGAAAAGGAGCCGTTTATGCAAGCAACGCAACGCTGCGTAATCGGCATTGGTGGCGAATCAGGTAGTGGAAAATCCGTTACTGCAACGTGTCTCAGATCGTTGATGGATGAGCAAGGGATCGGAGTGCATATTTTACATCAAGATGATTATTTCATACTGCCGCCGCTTCAGAATCATTTGAATAGGAAGGCAGATTTGAAAAATGTCGGTATGCACGAAGTGGATACCGAAAAGCTGCAGCATAACATCGATAGCTTTCTCGCAGGTGCTGAAGCTGTGCAGGCACCGTTGGTGGATTTTAACCGCGACACCATTACCCATCGCACCTTTGCTTTCGACGACGCACAAGTCTTGATTGTAGAAGGCACGTATGTGCTCGCTCTACAGAATCTCAATGCCCGTATTTTCCTCTCCCGAAATTACGAAGATACCCGGCATCTGCGTACACTAAGAAATCGAGATACACACGTCGAGGCAGATTTCATAGATCGAATACTTGAAATTGAGCACCAGATTATCAGCCAGTTTGCAGATACAGCGTCGATGGTCATCGATAAATCATATCGTATTAAAGGCAACTCATCCGTCCAGCCCAGAGCTGGGCTTAGCTGAATATAAATTCATTTTCAATGAGGCGAGCGGGGTGCAATTAAAAAGTGCGGCCTGAGCTTTTCTTTTTGTTGGCGACAATTTGCATGTGGCCTGCAAGGGTGGTAACTCCATTTGTAGGGGCTTCCTTGCCTTGGTTGGTGCAGACCTCCCTTACTTGATCATTTCTTCAGGGCTAGTCATGGCCCATCGATACTTCAGTAAAGGTACATTTGTGCGTAAATCGGTCTGGCAGGTGGGGGTTGTACCTCGTTGTTTACGGTTGCTAAGGGTGCATTTCGTGCACGCATACTGCGTTTATCTCCTCCTGAACCTGAAAAAAATCAATAAAATCAGCAAAAAACGATCAGTTGTGGTATATGTGATCGTTTTTATTTTTTATTTTCAGAAATAATTGAAACTAAAGCGTTCTATTGCGTATATTATAATCGGAGTTAGTAGGTGAGGTGTCGCTTGCGAGCTCCTGATAAAATCAACAGTCGGCACTTTAGTAAGGTGTGTTATTATGGCTCGACGTTTACATAAAGAAGACGCCGTGGACCAGCTCCAGTCTGATGCGCGTCGATTTAGAGCAACCTTGGAGGGGATGAGTGATGAGGAGTTGATGGAGCAGTTCCAAACCGGTTGTGTGGAAGCGTTCAATATTATTGTAGATCGCTTCTCAGATCGTTTAATGCAGTACCTGCGCGGGTTTCTTAAAGACGAAAGCCAGTGTCAGGATATGCTGCAGGAAACGTTCATGCGCGTATACCGGAATCGGCATTCATACACGCGTATTGCGCGGTTGTCTACCTGGATTTATACCATCGCCGGTAACCTGGCGCGTTCGGATTACCGCCGGCGCCAGCGCTGGAAGATGTCATCAATCACTGCCCAGACGCGAGATGGGGAAGAGGAGTTTGAAAAGCAGTTGATGGGAGATATTCTTTCTCCGGATGAGTACGCTGAATCGGTTATCCAGGATAAGCACATTCAGAATGCATTGATGCGGATTCCGGTAACCTTCCGGGAGGTGATTGTTCTTCGCGACATCCAGGACATGGATTACGAGAGCATCGCCAGGATTACAGCGTTACCACTGGGTACCGTGAAAAGCCGTATCAACCGCGGTCGTATTAAGCTCCAGGAGCTTTTGCGGGACATATATCCGTACGATAACCTCTCCACAGTTTGATGTGACAGGTAGCAGGCATGAAGCATAACCTGCAGGGTTTGCAGGTTGTATGGTTCAAACGCGACCTGCGAATAACGGACCATGAGCCGCTTTTAGAGGCCGCAAAACGCGGCCCTGTGCTACCTTTGTATATTTTTGAGCCGGCCCTCTGGCAACAACCTGACATGAGTGGCCGGCATTATGCATTTCTCAAAGCTTCGCTCACTTCGCTCGACAATGCATTGCGGGCATTGGGGCAGCCGCTTGTCTATCGCACAGGTGATGCCGTTGCTGTCCTCCAGCAGCTAAAAGAAAATTACGGCATTGCGGCGCTTTGGTCGCACCAGGAAACGTGGAATGGATGGACCTATACGCGGGATATCGCAGTAGGGAAGTGGTGTAAATCCAACAATATCCCCTGGCATGAATCCCGGCAATTTGGTGTAGTCCGGCGCATGAAATCACGCGATGGCTGGGCGGAAGCCTGGGATGCGTTAATGGATCAACCGCTGTGGGAAGCGCCGGCCTCACTTCAACCCCTCGATATAGAAGCAGGCCGTATACCTGCTGCCACCTCGCTGCACATCCTCCCAGATCCCTGTCCGCTTTTGCAGCCGGGCGGAAGAGAAAACGGGATACTGGAACTACAATCGTTTTTTGAAGAGCGAGGTGAGGATTATCAGCAGGGCATGTCATCACCGTCACGCGCAGTTTCTGCATGCTCACGTATATCACCGCATCTTGCGTTTGGGACGCTTTCAATGCGTGAGGTGCACCGGGCAACAGAAAAGGAAAAGCGCACATGGCAGGGTGCGCCGCCGGCAATGCGCGGTAATTGGTTACGGGCGTTGCAAGCTTTTTCAGGGCGGCTACGCTGGCACTGTCACTTTATCCAAAAACTGGAAGACGAGCCGACGCTTGAGTTTGATAACCTGCATCAAGCCTACAACGGGCTCCGAGAAGCCGGTAAAGGCTCAGTGCACTACGAGGCCTGGGCAAGTGGACAAACAGGTTTTCCTATGGTAGATGCCTGCATGCGTGCGCTGCAGGCAACGGGGTGGATCAATTTTCGTATGCGCGCCATGCTTATGAGTTTTGCTTCTTACCACCTGTGGTTGCATTGGCGCGATACCGGCCTCCACCTTGCGCGCCTATTTGTCGATTATGAACCAGGTATTCACTACAGCCAATGTCAGATGCAGTCGGGCACCACAGGCATCAACACCATTCGCATTTACAACCCCATCAAACAGGGCATCGACCACGATTCTGATGCAGCATTTATAAAGCGTTGGGTGCCCGAGTTGGCAGACGTGTCTGCAGCGCAAATACACACGCCGGCATCTTTGCAAGGTTTACCCGTAGCTTATCCGCAGCCCATCGTGGAAGAAGCAAGTGCGCGCAGGATGGCTGCAGACAAAATCTACAGCATCAGACAAGATGCGGGACACGCTGAAGTTGCACAACGCATTGTTCAGAAACACGAGAGTCGAAAGGCGGGGCTCAACAGATCACGACGTGTACAGCGTCCGAAGACAAAAAAGCGGCACCGTGGTCAGTTGGAACTGCCGTTTGAATAGGTCAAAACAGGCGGTACATTGCCGAGCCAATCCTGAAAAGGCGCCATCCGGCTAAACAGTTTTACGTCAGGAATCCGCGTGATGAGTGCTGCGGGCTCCGTATTGTTACCCAATGCGCTGCCACCCAAAATCAGCCGGTAGGGGAGTGTTTTATCGTAAATGCGGTCCAGCAAACGGATCATGGCGTGCGCTTCGGGAATGCCCATTGGTGGCATCAAAGAAATACACACCAGCGCTGCACCATGTTTTAACTGTTGATGGGCAAACTCTTCGGTTGGTACGTTAAGACCGAGGTAAACAATTTTCCAGCCCATTGCTTCCAGCAACACCCGAACCATCAAGGCACCCAGTTCATGCACTTCGCCGCGGGCGCATCCAACAATTGCAACCGGGGGCGTTTCCGGTTTCTCCTTCAGTTTAAGTGCGCTGGTTGTGCTGAGGGTGACGAGAATATCCCGCATCACCTGCGTCATGCGGTGCTCGTCTCCGATGGTCAGATTACCTTCAAAATAGTTCACTCCTACCCGGCTCATAACAGGGCCAACCAGGTAGTCAAAGACCATCCCCACTGAATAACCCGTGTTAACCAGATGCGTCATGAGGTACGTCATGCGGGCTATTTCGCTTTGTTGTATCCACCGATAGCACAAAGCTACGAGGCCATTAAAATCAGTTTTCTGTTTGATTTGGTCGAGTAGTGCCCAAACTTCGCCGGCGTCAGCACCAAAATGCCGTAAGTGAAGGTCGATACGCTGCGTATTAGCAAATCGCACGAGGGCATGAATGGGAATACGCCTGTGTCCACCCGGTGTCAGCCAAAATTCGAGTTCGTTGGCGTTGCACCACCTCTTGACCGATGACTCGTGCACGCCAAGCATTTCAGAGGCTTGTCTCGTTGATACAGACCTGTCCTTGTCTGCTCTATCTGCTGATGTTGACTCCTGTAGCACTGCCATAGCTGTTCAGCTAATATTCTAAAGTTGCACGCAAGCGTAGAGACCTGAGGGTGGTGGAGTGGAAAGTTAGGTACGACAAACGATCATAATAGTTCGAGTCGAACGATTTGTATGTACGGACGCATCTCGATAAAAGTTGGTGCAGGAGGATCTTTGTGACCATAAATCTTCATTTTGAAGACAGAAAAGCACTTTCAAGCATGTTGATACATTTGTTGATAACGCTCTTTTTTGTATGAAAAGATCGTTAAGATACATCTTTTTGTTAGTGTGTATCGATCAAGTCGATCTTTTGATCTATTTAAGATCGAAATAAACTGGTTATTAATGGTCGGGATAGTGTAATATCGTTCAGTAATACTAAATCAGAACGTAATGTTAGTGTCTGATTTCTTTATCTCACCAAACTCGTAAGAGGTCCCTCATGTTTGAGATGCCTACACTCACCCCAGGGCAATATGCACTGGTCTTTAACATGTTTTCGTTTTCGATTGCTGCCATGTTGGCTGCTTTCGCGTTTTTCTTCATGGCACAAAATCGGGTAGCGCCGAAGTATCGAATTTCATTGATCGTGTCTTCCCTGGTTGTCGGCATTGCTGCATACCACTATTTCCGGATTACAGCCAGTTGGGAAGCTGCCTACACATTGAGCGGCGGCGAATATGTTTTCAGCGGTGAACCTTTCAATGATGCGTATCGCTATGTCGACTGGTTGCTTACCGTCCCGCTTTTGCTTGTTGAACTCGTGCTTGTGCTGTCGCTGTCCCGCTCCAAAAGTGGTCCGATGCTGGCCAAACTTACAGTTGCAGCAGCAGCAATGATCATTCTTGGCTACCCAGGCGAACTGGCTACCGACAATGGTACGCGCGCACTCTGGGGTGGACTGAGCACAATTCCTTTTGTATACATCCTCTACATACTCTGGGGAGAGCTTGGTAAGGTCCTGAAAACGCAGCCCCCTCGCGTGCAGGTACTTACACGCAACATTCGCCTGCTCCTTATCGCAACATGGGGCTTCTATCCGATCGCATACATGGGTCCTTTCTTTGGACTCGGTGGTGCTTCGGGCGAAGTGATCGTACAGGTCGGTTACTCCATTTCCGACGTGCTTGCAAAAGCGGCATTTGGTGTGATGATCTACGCCATTGCCCGCGCGAAGTCTGAAGCCGACGGTTGGTTGGTTGTAGAAGAAGAGCGCGAGTACGCGGAAGTCGCTGCTTAATGACAACAACATAATGCAGCACAACCAGGTGCGGGATGTTTACCTCCTTTAACCCGCACCTGGGCCCTTTTTCCGCTTCCTCCCACCTTCTATAGCGGCAGTGTATCATGACCTACTTGCAGTTCCACCTGATTTTTACGTTACCAGTTATTTTTTACCTGAAAA
Organism: Bacteroidota bacterium; assembly: GCA_039111535.1. Classification (NCBI taxonomy): domain Bacteria; kingdom Pseudomonadati; phylum Bacteroidota; species Bacteroidota bacterium. The sequence continues at coordinate 25,449 of JBCCIM010000021.1, forward strand.
TGACTGGGCCGAAGGTTTTTGCGCGCGATATGACCAAGGCAACGGTTTCGCTTTTTGTGATCGCGTCTATTGCCTTTATTTGGACCACACCCTGGGACAACTACCTGATTCAACAAGGTATTTGGGGCTATGGACAGGGTCGCGTGCTTGGTACACTTGGCTATGTCCCTGTTGAAGAGTATTTCTTTTTTCTTGCTCAGCCCTTGCTGACAGGGTTTTGGCTGTACCGCCTGATCTGGAAATCCAACCTGATCCAGCCGGCAGAACCCAGTAACCGGGCAAGGTATGTGGGCAGCGCCTGTATGCTGATTTTAAGCCTTGTAGGTGTAGCGTTATTATCTGTTGAGTCGGCGCTTTACCTTGCGCTAATCCTCGTGTGGGCTTGCCCGATGCTTCTTATTCAGTGGTTGTATGGCGGTCATCACCTGTGGCGGTTGCGCAAGTTATGTTTTGTGGCCGTTTCCTTGCCTACGCTGTATCTATGGTGTGCTGATTGGATCGCCCTCCATTTTGGCATCTGGCATATTTCCGATCGGTTCACTACTGGTGCGCATCTTTTCGGATTGCCCATCGAAGAAGCGCTGTTTTTTCTCGTAACAAACATGCTTGTTGTCCAGGGACTGGTGCTGATGCTGCACACCTGGAACGTCAAAGCGCTGCGTCATAAAACCCCCGTGTTTTATGGCAACCACTGAGTTCGTTGTTTCAGAGAGCCGGCGCCTGCATTTTTCTACTTTGATTCAGCAAGTGCCGTACGTATGTATCGCTTTGTTTGTAGCGCTGCATGCCATACTTCCTACACCTGAAGGTATTTGGTTATACGTTCCGCTGTTGGCAAGTATGCTATTTCTTGGGCTGCCGCATGGCGCTGTTGACCACATGGTTTTGCTACAGTTGCAGAACAAGGTGTGCAGCCCAGTTGCGTTGGCTCGCGTAATTTTCCCATATCTCGTGTTGGCTGGCTGTTATTTGGTGATGTGGTTTCTAACGCCGGCCCTGGCCTTTGGCTTGTTCATTCTGATTACCTGGTTTCACTGGGGGCAGGGGGATGTACACACGCTGGTGATTTTTGCTCGTGCAGCTCACCTAACCTCGGTGCATATGCGCCGGCTCGCGCTTGTGGTACGCGGCGGACTGCCTATGTTAATACCGCTCCTTGCCTTTCCTGAAGTCTACCAAGAGGTGTTTACGGGTATAACAAGTCGTTTTACAACGGCAGCAGCTACCGACATAACCTGGCCATTTGCCCCCAGCTTTCGATTAGGAATGGGTTTGGGATTTGCAGGCTTGACCACGTTTTACTTCCTGTATGGATTTTACAAGCTCCGCTGGGGACTCAATCGGGCTTATTTGGAAGACCTGGCTGAAGTGATCTTGCTGGCTGTCTTATTTGCGTCGGTGCATCCGCTTGTTGCGATCGGCCTTTATTTTTGCTGCTGGCACGCCGTCCGGCACATTGCGCGGATAGTTGTTTTCTCAGTGCGCGATGATCAGCCTGATACCGGGCATCAGGTTGAAATGAAACACGGGGCAATTAAACTCCCGGTAATTAAACAGGGCATACGGCGCTTTTTTATACAGGCGTTGCCAACCACCCTGGTCGCGTTACTTGGCCTTGGTATGCTGCATGCGCTGGTGCCGCATACGCCAGAGTCGGTCGCAGAATTTACAGGTCTCTATCTCGTGTTAATTGCTGTGCTTACTGTACCGCATGTCTGGGTTGTCTGGCGGATGGATACTGCGGAGGGGGTTTGGTCGACGCTTCCTCAGAAAGAAACCGTAATCCCTGTTCCTAATTCGTAAGCATAAAAATCGCCTGCTGTGCCCGTTGCACGCAGTAGCACGGCAAGCTGGTTGTTGATCTGGTACATAGGAAGGATACTGAGGTAGGCGAGCTTGTGTACATCGTACAGCGTAGACGCTTCGAACTGCTGAATGCCAAATCGGACCCCCATGAATAGCGGCCTTGAAATGCGCCACTTGTATTGTAACATGGCTTCCGAAATGCTGGGTACCGTCTGAACAGCAAGTTGCGCCGGCTCATCGGAGACGAAAGCTGTGCCTTTTTCATTGTTGGTATGGCTAAACAGCAGGCGCAGGTCGTCGTGCCCACGTGCGTACCTGAACATGACATTAAACGCCTTGCGCATCCCTGCTTCAAATACCTGCGTCTCACCAATGTAGTCTCCACTATAGCGCGAAAAACTCGCGTCGGCAGACAACGTGACATGCGGTAAAATACGGCTGTCCAGCCCGATGCCGGCCATCCATTCATCCCCTGGATCGTACGGCATCGTCATGCCGGCAATGGGCTTGAAGGTACCCTGCCAGCTACGCTGCGCTACGAGTCCGATGACCAGGCTTTTGAAAACCGGAAATGCCCAGGTGACGGTTGGCCGCACATTAAAGCCTTGCCCAAACCCCGGTGTATGAAACCCAAAAATAGGCTGGCTTATCTGAATGGCTGTCTCCAACTCATCCAGACTCAATTGTTCTTGCCCGCTTGGTATGTTGATGCCCATGGTGACCGCAAGGCTCGACCAGTTAAACTGGCGGGCGTATTGCAGCGATGTGTACACGTCATTTAAACCGCTTAGCGTTGGAGATACGTCTGATTGTGCGATGGCACTGCGTGTTTGCAGGCCAAAAGTCACATATCTGCCCATGGGGGCGGAAAGGGCAAATGGCAGACTGGTTTCAGATAGCCGGCCAGAGGCTAGCGGTACGCTCTCGTAAACCCCTTGCATCGAAATGACGATGGGTTTGCGTTCACTAGACAGGTTGCGATCTGCAAACTGCGCTTCTGCGGTTTGGGGCAGTAGCAAAAATAGCGTAACCGCGAGCAGCAAGGCGAAAAGAAGACTCGGAGAGAAGGAATAAAACCGTTGCATAATTTATCTCGATAATACAATGCGACGAGCGGTGGTAGCGGCGCCGGCTTTGAGGTGAACGATGTAGACGCCACTTGCCGCTGGTTTGCCTGTTGATTGGCTACCATCCCAGCTAGCGATATGTGCACCTGCTGCGTGCTGTCCAGCTGCTAGCAGTGCAACGCGCCGGCCGAGTAAATCGAATACAGAAAGCTCAATTGGGCCGGCTTCAGACAGGGTATAAGGAAACGAAACACGCGTCTGGAAAGGATTGGGATACCCGGAGTGAAGGGCAAATGCCTGCGCAGCTTCAGATGCTTCGCTGTGTTGCGCCGCAAAAGCCGAAGTACCAATAACAATGCGCAGGTTATGCGTTGGCTTAGCGTCAGTCAGTACAAGTGATACCGTACTGTCAGCTGCTGGCAGCCTGTGTCCGTTGGTTGTATCTAGGATGTGTACCTCAAATCCTTCAGGCAGGCTGCCCGTTGCTGCGAATGAAAGGTCTACGCGTTTTTCCAGTTGCAGCAGGTTGTGCTCGATTGTACTGGATACTGCAACGTCCCAATAGGCGCCTTCTTCGGTTGCGCGTACAAATTTGCTGGACAGGCCGGTTTGCGCTGAGATAACACTGAGTTGCACGTGATCACCAAGCGGTGGTGCTTCCCGCCGAGCATGTGCATCTGCGTCAAAGCCGATGAAATTCTGGGTATCAACCAGCCCAAAGTGTGGCATGGCTGCGGAGAGCTGGAGGCGATAGGATGGCCCCGCGTTTATCTTATCTGATTTGCCGGCAGCAATCTCTGGCCCGGTTTCGATTGGGCGAAAAAACGCCTGCGTTGCGGTCTCGTTACCGTTGAACACAAAGTAGCCCCACCAGGGTTGCAGGATATTCTCATCATACAGGTATTCCTCTCCGTCGAATGCGACCGGCGCTTCAATAAGTTCGCGTGCGCCGGGGTCTTCAGTGAAGAAACTTGTTTGCCAGCTAATTGGGAAAGCAAAAGGGTTGGCAATCTGATTCCAGCCAGGAGCGAGTGTGATCGCGAAGGGTGTGTTGGCCGGCACAGAGAAGCCGCTGCCGAAGTCGAACGGCATACCTTCCCTTGTTACAAGCCAAAATGCCTGACCAGGTGCAGTGGCAAGTGCCAGCTCGTCGTATTCATCGTACAGGTTCGTTTCTGTATTCCATCGATGTAATCGCCAGGCCCGGTTGTTGTACTCCCCGTAGTCATCTTCCAGAATTTCTTTTAACTGGGGTTCATCAAGTAGCAAGGGGATGGACACCATCCGGTTCTTTTCAGCCGACAATGCCAGCGGAGCTTCAAAGGCTGCTGTTTGTACGCGCAGATGAAACGGGTTTAATGCTGCATCAAGGGTTGGGATGGTAAGCGTATTTGTATTGTTGGAGAGCTCTATGTAATAGTCGACCCCGCGCTGTGTGATGTGGGAGAGGGGAATGAGCCCCTCTAATCTATCACCTTGATCGATCAGGTCCGCGCTTTGATACGTGGTTTCTCCCCCTCGCCTGAAGTAGAGTGTTTGCTGATTCCACACTTCAACGCTGGATTTCCTGACGGTGATGGCAAGGGGCTTGCCGGTTGCTGGCATCTCATTTTCTATAAACGAATTGTCGAGTCCACCCAGGCCAGCCAGAGAGATGCTAACAGGAGATTCCGGAAGGCCGGTGTAAACCAGCAGTTCGGCTTCGTGTTCGTTTACCTTTTGCGGCGCAAATTGGATTGCGAGGGTGCGTACTTCGTTTGGTGCCAGGGCGGTGGCTGTAGCCGGAGTGACGATGCTAAATGCTGATGCATCAGTCCCTGTTATGGTGCGTTCAGAAATTGTAAAAGGAGCAAATCCTGTATTGGTAATGGTAAACGTTGCTGTTGTATTCATACCTACAGTAACCCGGTTAAAGGATACCGCAGAAACAGATGGCGTTGCCACGCCGGCACGCGCTTCCCCAACAATTGGCAGCACCAGCGGTTCAGCCTGGGTATTGGTTTGTACAACAAGCGTAGCCTCGTTCAGTCCAGGGATTTGTGGACTGAAGTTGATGTTGATCTCTGGGCGGTCGCCGCGTAACACGGTAAGGGGCAGGGTTGGCGCCGTGGTGATCTCGAATGAAGACGCTTGCGCCCCTTCAAGCTGATAGCCTGTTACTATCAGCGGGACAGGACTGGTGTTTACAAATTGTATCCGGTTTTGCGAGGTGTCCAAAAGGATAGTTGATTCAAACTCCAGCAACTCCCGCGTGAACGCAAAAGTGCCAGCAATACCCGTTGCGGTAATGGGTACCGTTCGCGTTTGCCCGTCTTCCGCAATTTCTATTTCAATGGCGCTCTCGTAGGTGTCTGGCAGTTGGGGCGCAAACCGGATGTCGACCGTTCTTGAAGCACCTGCCGCGAGGACACCCAGCGCATCACCTCCTGTAATAGAAAATGGCTGGTCTGTATCCGTTAATGCCAGGGAGGTGATGGTAATTGGACCGTCGCTAGGGTTTTCCAGCACAAGCATGGTGTCTGCTACGGACAATGCCTCGAGTGCGCCAAATGCGAGTGCATCAATAGACAACCGCAAACGTTCAAGTTCACCGGTAGCCTCAAGCGCAACCCTGTATTTTTCGTCTGGAATGATCGTCTCGATCACGAGAAACGTTGTCAGGGTCGTTTCTACAACGGGGGTAAAGCGAATGCGCACATTGCGCACTTCTCCAGGATCCAACGCGGTCAGGCTGGGTGAATTAACAATTTCAAATTCAGCCAGCGCTGTGTCAGAAAAATCAATTTTGTCGAAAGTGACGGGCGCCTCACCGACGTTTTCGTAGGTCACAATGGCTTCTGAAAAATCGCCAATAAACGTAGTCGGGAACGTGATAGCTTCTACAGAGAGCTGAAGCTCCTGGGCAACCACGGGTTGGCTCAGCAACACGGGTTGGCTCAGGCAAATGAGCAGGCTAAACACGAGGTGCCATGGTTTTGGAAAGGTGCGTGCCACAGGCATTAACTGCTGCATGGTGCTTGCTTGTGTATGAAAGGGAGTGGAAATGAGGTGTTGGGCCGGCCTAGTTGTTGTTTGGCAGGCTTGGCGGCGCCGGCAGGATGCCACCCTGCGCACTCACAGCCTCCGCGGCAGGTTGCCGGGCTGCGGCGTTGGCTGGTCCGTTGCTCAGTATCGACATGCGAAGGCCAACAAGGTCACCCCCGCCGTCTTCGGCCGCGGCTGCTGCCTGATTGGCCGCTTGAATTGCGGCATCGGCATCGCCGCCTAAGGTGGCAAGTGCATCTGCCCGGGCGGCTTCTGCGGCTGCTTGTGTAAAGCCCGGGTCGAGTGTGGTTGCTTCTCCAAATGCAGTTGAAGCCATCTGGTAAAGGCCGCGATCCCTAAAGCCAAGTCCCCGGCTGTAGGCAAGGAAAGCCTGCATGTTTTGCGTAGGAATCTGCTCTATCTGTTCGCGCTCTTCAGGAGAAAGCTGGATGCCCAGTTGGTTGAGAAGGGTATAGACGACCTCTTTCTCGATCCGCATGAGCTGCTGTAAAGACCCGTTATGATCTGAGAATGCCGGCGCATCGCTGTTGTCTGGAGACCACTGGGCAAAGCCTATCTTGATAGCCTCGTTATGGTCGAGGTTGATGTTGCCACCGGCCATGTTGCCGGCGCCCAACAGCTTACCCAGTCGAGGAGATACGCTGGGGTCGGTTACACCGTCTGCGGCGAGTTGTAATTCATCGAGGAGCGTTTGCACGCGGATGCGCTCAACCAGTTTGACACGGGAGAGCTGTGCAAGGTCAGCCAGGACGAGTTCGCTGAATGCTCGGCCAAGGTGTTCATAGTCTGTATTACTCCCGATGTAATGGAGGGGGAAAATAGCCAGGGCTGCAGCATCAACGCCGGCGGTTTGCAGCGACGCTTCTTCAGCAATCCGCGTTTTTATTTCACTTTTGATCAACTGCTCTGATAGCCAGGCATACCTGCCCATCATCATTTTCCGGTAAGGCGATGTGATGGGCACCTCTGTATAGTTACCATAAATTTGAAGCGCGTCTTGCATCCCTTGCTCAATTTCTGTGTAGAGCCCCATGTAAAACAGGGTCTTGGGATCGGTAGGCAGGTTTTGATAAGCCTGCGTAATGTAAGGGCCGGCTGTAGCTGCATAGTTTAATCGCAGATAAATGGCACCAATGTCGCGTGAAGCCAGCACATCCGTGTGGTCTTTCTGAAGCCGGGCGTGCAGCACACGGAGGTGGCTGCTGTCATTTGGGCCAGGCTCCTGGTAGCGGAGCGCTGAACAGCCCGAAAAGCAGAGCATGCAGCATAAGAGGCATGCCGTTGATCGGCGAACAATCGTCGGTTTCAACATGATTCTGGGAGACTGAAGAGAAAAATAGATATGTCGGGGGAGCAAGGCTAAAACGCTAATGCATGCGCTCGCCAGGGTCGAAGTGATGATTAAAATGAAAGGCGAACTGCCTGATCATTGAATTTCTACAATTCACGCACTGTGCCATCTTCAGAAATGCCTTCTGCACAGGCCGGAATTGCGAACCGGGAGATGTGTTGTTTGATATTGATGTCTGATAATGTTGTTTCCTGTTCGAATCTGCAATTCGTGGTTTGAGATCAAAATGCCTTGAAAATAGCTGTTTTGGTCATTTTATCTGTGTGTTCTTTCTATTTCCTGGATGGTGTAGCTAAGTGGCATCATCTTGTCTGTTGCACTCACTCGCCTCCCCATCCACCTTTAGATTTAGAGAAGGGAGTGTTATGTCGCTGTCTGAAGAAGATCTTATCTGGTTGCGGAGTCATCCGTGCCTGAACTATTTGGAGCTTATCAAGCGCCACGCCAGCGGGGGGAAAGACGACGAAACCTGGCAGATGATTTTGCGGCAGGCTGTGCTGGGAGATTTAACCGATGTGGAAAAGGCATTGGTATTGGCAACGGTCAGGGAGCTCCGGGAAGAGCTTACTGAGTTTTTGAACCGCACTAATCTGAAACACTCGCTTGAGAACTTGTCGAACGAGGCAGAAGCGGAACCAGGCTCCCGTGCAAACGAAACCGAGCGCGCCTGGGAGCAGCATTCCATTTGGAAGCGGTTGGATGATTGATGAGACTTGTGTTGTGCTCATAACGGTGCAAGCTTCGGGTTTGGCAGGTAGGTGCGGCCGGCTTTAGCCGCTGGTTTGCCGTCTAGCAACACAATATCAGCAGTAAAAGAGCGGTTGCCGCTTGTGAGTGCATTGCCTACGCCATACGCATCAACAGGTACTTGCTGCGCTTCAAACTTCTTGATTTTCTCGGCATCAAATCCGCCAGACACAATGATCCGAACATGGCTGTAGCCTTCGCGGTCGAGTGCTTTGCGCATGGCAACCACCAACTCCGGGATCACTCCCGTGGGTTTAAACCGCCCCATCAAAGGCATCATAGACTGGTCGACCATATTTTCTGAGGTATCGAGGCGCACTGCCCACAGCTTGTCTCCCATTGCATGGGCACACTTGAGTGCTGTACCAATGCTGTCATTTTCAAAGTCGACGAGGGCAACCAGGTTTACGTCGGGATACGACGCGTTGAAGAGGGTAACTGCCCGGACGGTGTCGCCGCCTACAGATGCGATGAGGGCATGCGGCACGGTGCCGGCAGCTGATGCACCCCACCACTCGCCTTGCGCCTGCGTTGAGATACCATGGATGCCACCAATATGGGCTGCATAGCCATCCCCACCTTGCACAGCCCAATGATCAAAACGGGCGGGGAAATACAATACTGTTTTTCCATTGGCAGCGTCTACAACGCGTCGTACATTGGTCGCAATTTTTGTACGCCGTGCAAGTACACCCAGGTACACCGTTTCAAGGTGGGCAAAAAGGCTGGCGTCTCCTGTGATATGCATCACCGTTTCCCAGGGCGCAATGGCATCACCGTCATAGAGCGCCTGTATGTCCAGGTTATCAAATCCATCTTCCCAGAGTGCGTCCAGCGTCTCAGAAATTTCAGTTTTTTCCCGCGTGATCTGGAGATACCGTGTTTTATCTCCCTGAAAAGATTGCCGGGCCAGGCCTTTTAGTTCGATCAGGCGGTCAAAGAGTTTATACGCTTTTTTGCTGTCTTTGTACTTGCCGCAGGCAACCTTCAGGATAGCAATGGCTTCATCCATCCCGCACAACACCGCGTCTTTCTTTTGAAAAACTTGCATGGTTGCCCGTGGTGTCAGGCCGTGTTCTTCAAGAATCACCTTTTGACGCCAGAAATAAACATCGCTGCGGTAACCACGGCGCAATTCCTGGATGGGCAAATCGAAGATGTGGCTGGGCAAACGTTTTTGACGATCGGGGGCCGATTGATCCGGAGATGTAAACATGAAATTGGACAGATTGCAGGAGAAAGCTGGGCAATGCCCACGAAGTTACAAATTGCCCAATTGAGAAACGAAGCCTCAGCTTATTGACGTGTAGTGCGCAAATCGTCTGCTGTTGTGAGATGCACGCCAGCTCCATGCATCAGTTCGTACGCGGCGTCCATCGAGCCGTTTGTATTGATACCGCGCGTTGCGTTTTCTATCACGGTGACATCAAATCCGAGTTGCTGCCCATCTACAGCAGACCAGCATACGCAGAAATCCAGTGCGAGACCGGCCATAAATAACGTTGTTATCCCCCGTTCTCTGAGGTAGCCGGCAAGCCCGGTAGCCGTCTGGTGGTCGTTTTCAAAAAAGGCAGAGTACGAGTCGATGCCTTTCCGAAACCCTTTGCGGATAATGAGCTCAGCATGTGGAATATTGAGGGCCGCGTGAAATGCAGCGCCGTGAGACGCCTGCAGGCAATGGTCTGGCCATAGAACTTGTTTGCCATAATCGACATCGATCACATCGAAAGGCGCTTTACCTGCATGTGAAGAGGCAAATGAAAGGTGGCCGGCCGGGTGCCAGTCCTGGGTGAGGATTACGTGTTCAAACTGTTGTGCCAGTTTGTTAATGACTGGCACCACCTGGTCGCCTTCCGGTACGGCAAGCAAGCCACCCGGACAGAAATCGTTTTGTACGTCAATGACTACGAGCGCTTCCATGAAGCCGGTTACCCAAAGATTTCAAGTGCAGCAAAGCCCATCCCAAGCGCACCAGCAGAATCTCCGCCTTGTGCCCATTCAAAATGGGTTGTGAATTTGTCAGCCTCTATGGGGCTTTTGCGGTAAATCGGCCAGGCGCGATCTTCAAACCCTTCCATAATCCAGACCATAAATTGATCGCGGAAGGAAGACTCAGCGAGCCCTCCACCCACAACAACGAGGCCCGGGTCGAAAACGCGCACGAGGTCTGCTATGGCATAACCGAAGATGAAGCCTTGTTGTTTGAATATTTTTACGGCCATCGGGTCTTTTTGCTCTGCATAATCGCGCAATTGAAACGCTTTTTCCTCTGTCGGGATGGCCGGGTCGTTGAGGGGATGGTTTTGCCATTCAGCTTTGGCGAGTTCGATACTGATCCGCCGCCGTAGGGCAACAAGCGATACCCATGCCTCAACACAACCTTTCCAGCCGCACGAGCAATCGGGCAACGAGCCGTCTTCTTCGAGGAAGGGTGCTGAAATATGGCCAGCCTCCAGCGCCAGTCCATTTGCCCCTTCATAGATTTTACCGCCGGGTAAAACGAGTCCGCCGGCGAGGCCCGTACCGGGGGCAACGTAGAGCAGGCTGCCCAAATGTTTGCGACGAACCATGTATTCTCCCAAGGCCGCTGCATTACCATCATTTGTCATGAAAACAGGTAGGTTGGCGCGTGCTGAAAAGGCCTCCTGGATATTCATTCCAACCCAGTCTTGCGCCAGGTTGGCTTTGCCCCAAATTACGCCATCACTATTGGCGGCCGGGACGTCGATGCCGGCAGCCTCGATGGCTTCTCGCGTGGTGTTTGCGCTTGCTGCGAGCAAACGCAGTGCTTCTTCAAGTTGCGCAAAGGTAGCTTCATAGCCGTCAGCGACGTGGCTTCGCACTTCGATAATTTCGCTTGCCTGTTCACCGTTGGTGTTTACGAGAACAGATTTGATGGTGGTGCCGCCGATATCAAGGCCGGCAAAATATCTTTCTCCCAATTGTCCTTTTTCCTCTTCTTCTTGAATGCAGGATGCGCTACAGGTGGTGATCAGTCTTCCGGGGGGTAGTCACAAAATGCCGGCCCACAGGTGCTATGCTGGTGCAAAATGCTCAAAATGACAATAAATCACAACCTGCTTTAATTACATCACAGTACATCAACTACAGGTACTTTACCAGGAATATGTTTTTTGCAGTTGTTTGGCCCCCTTTTCGCTGGCGGGTTTCTCTGTATGATCGAATTACTAAATTTTTTAGCCTCAGGCGCAGTATTTAGGGCTGCAAAGCCCCCACTTCTGCTCTCAAGCCTTTGTATCGTTTAAGGTAGGTTGCGCTGTTACCGAAATTCTAGGCAGGAGCTTTGATCAATGATTTGGTAATTCCTGTACCATTTTCACGGTATAGAATGCGCTTTTAGCGCATCTTTATTGTTTCAAATCCGTTGTATCTTAAACCACTTTTGAGTAATTTTGCAGGAAGAGCTTAACTAGAAGCGTATCTTTTATGAAAGTACCTAACTCAGAACGGACACGGCAGATATTGGCCAACAAGCGGTCAATCAAGGCCTTGTACAGTGCGTTAAGTAACCCAGATACACCCATCCCGTTAAATGGACGCCACGTCTATTTATCGTCAATATCCAGTAGCTCAAACGACAATAACAAAGGCAAGTCTAATTCTAAGTAAGCTTGGATGAGCATTGCGTTTCCGGCGTTAGTCATTACCATTCTGGTTTTGCCGGGAATCCTGTTTTTTTATACCTACCGAAGGGGTTTTGGCCCCAGTCCCGTTGTATTACAGTCGATCCAGAGCGAGATCGTCCATGGCATTCTCTGCTCAATCCCCATTAATCTGATCGCCATCTGGATTATCGATTGGCTGCCGTTTCCGGATGTTGATTTTCGTGCTGTTGTTGCGCTGTTAACCGGGTGGCACGGCCAAAATGACGCAGAAATTGCGCGCAATATATCAGCCCTTTCGTTTAATGCGCGCCTGATCCTGTATTACGTTTTTGTCACCTGTATTCTCAGTGCCTCGGCTGGCTACCTGACGCATGCTTACATCCGTTATTACCGCTTAGACCTGCGGTTCGATGTGCTCCGCTTCTCAAACGAATGGCGTTACCTGTTCTCGGGTCAGGAGTATATCATGAATATTCTCCGAGAGGAGAAAGAACATGAAGCGTTAACTGCATACGCAGCGCAACGCGAAGCAGCCGGCCCGGACGGGGCTGGTCCGCATCCAATCAAGAAAGTCAGGAAGTGGAAAATTCCTGCTGCCGAAATTAAGGCAAAAGAAGCTGAAATCGACTTGCACATTGCTTCCGTTGCAGTCGAGCAGGGGGGAGAAGTGTATATCTACCGCGGTATCCTCGATCAATACTTCTTTGATAAGAAAGGGGGGCTGCAGAAAATTGTCATCATGTACCCCCAACGCCGGCGCATCAAACACGACAAGAAGGTGACCATCGTTGACGGCACACCGCAGGTAGACTCCGGGTTCTATCAAATCGACGGCCACTATTTTGTCATCGAATACGCGCAGATCCTAAACTTCAACCTGTACTACTACCGATACAGTGATACCTCTGATGAAGGGGTGATATAAAAAAGAGAGGCGTGAAGCACACCTCTCTTTTTAGTTTTATAACGCTATGCCAGATTAGGCAGTTACGGGTGCCAATTCCATTTCAGGGTTACCTAACTGCTTCAGCATACGCAGGTGTGATGCCACAGCGCTACGGAAGGTAGGCTGATCGTTGTAAGGGATGCCATGTTCGTTGGCAACACGCTTGACAATATCGCTGATGTCTGGATAATGGATGCTGCATGTTTTAGGGAACAGGTGGTGTTCAATCTGGAAATTTAACCCACCAACATACCAGCAAAGCAGCTTGTTTGAGCGCCCGAAGTTGGCTGTAGTTTTCATTTCGTGGATGAGCCATGCGTCTTCCATGGTATCATTGCCATTGGACGTAAAATGCTCGGGGCCTTCCACTACATGCGCGAGCTGAAAGACCACGCCGAGAATGGTGCCAGCCACAAGATGGATCGTCAGGAAGCCGATCACAAACTGCCACCAGGTAATTTGGAGGAATAGCAGCGGCAGGACAATCATGTAGGCGTAGTACACCAGTTTCATGCCGATAAGGAGCGCCACCTGTCCTTTGCTGTGCGTGATATTCCGGTAGGGCCCAAGGTCTTTCTGCAAGAGGTATTTATAATCCTTTACAAATACCCAAAAGAGTGTAGACATGCTGTACGCCGCTATACCATAAAGATGTTGGTATTTGTGTATTGCATGATGCTCTGATTCTGGTGAAAGCCGGAGCAGCGGCGACACTTCGAGGTCTTCGTCTATCCCTTGAATGTTTGTGTAGGTGTGATGGATGACGTTATGGGTGATTTTCCACAGATAGCCATTGGCCCCCATAAGGTCAAAGGTGAGCCCAAGGGCTGTATTGACCCCGTTATTGGACGAGTATGCGCCGTGGAGGGCATCGTGCGATACCGAGAACCCGATGCCGGCAACGCCGATACCCATTACAATGGCAAGGGCCCACATGGCCCAGATCGAGAACTGGTTGCTCATGATCAACGCATAGGGTACAAACGTGAGCGAGAGCATGGCAACAGTTTTTAAAACCATCGCCGTATTGGCTTTACGCGAAATACCACGCTCCTTGAAATAGGCGTTGACCTGTTGCTTCAGGTCTTTGATAAAAAGCGTCCCCGTACCGTTCTTGTTAGAGAACTTAATGCTTACAGTATCCACTGAAATCTCCTAATTAATGTTCATTTTGCGCAGCTTGTTAACCCAGCATGGCACAAAAATCTGTGGCTATGGTCGGACCACAAATTATACGATGCAAGGGCTCGCAAAATGGGTGGCTTGAGAGAGGATCAATTGGCAGTAGCTTTGTGCATGCATTGTTTAACATACATTGTTTAACAAGTCAACTACCAAACATCAGGGACCCGGTATGTTGCAGGGGGCCGGGCCGTAGCGTGGCTAAAGAGTCCTCATTTTGCTACGTGAAGGGGGTATTTAACCCATGATCTTACTTTCTTGTCTCATAGGATAGGTTAAAGCGCCACACATCCGCAACCAGATCAGGAATAACATCAAATCCTCATAATTGACAATAAACCGACACCAGACACGAATTTGACAAATTGGATGGTGATCAAATATGGAATGGGTGTATACCTGGCGGGTGGTAAAGGGGAGACAGCGCGCGAAGTGCAGCACGTCGTGTCCAGGTGGTGAATAGCTGGGTCGCGGCAGTATCCGCAACCCAGCGTATTCATCGGGGAGATGCTTCATCGCCTAACCAAATCGGTTTATGCCGACACAACAGGTTTGTCGAGAAGCAGAGACAAGGCAACTAACGATGGCGTCAGTACCGTGTCCTGGTAGAGAACCGAGGCGCCGGGTCATCAAATTCAATAACCCGGGGGTTCTTTAAACGGGGAGCAAAAGGCGCGGCAACTGCCGGCTGGGGTTCAATAGAGCGTACATGGTACACTTGCTCTCGCAAGCGCAGCGTCGCAGAGATCCTGCAAAGGCAAAAGCGTCGAGATTGCCAACAGGCAAATAGAACTTGCTACAAGGTTGTTGATTGGGCAACGGAATGTGCAATCTTTCCGCATGACCTGCCCGATTCGGTGCACGAACCGGACAGGTCCGGAAATCAACAAGTAACAGACAGCAAATGCTTACTAAACAGTATGGTGATGCGCGTTCAAGTCATACTGTAGCCATGAGTTGTATCGATCACAACGTAATCGACGGGAATAAACTACGCGCTCAATTCGCCTGGAAGATTATACAAATGATCCATTCTGTGGTGCGTTTTAGGCGCACTGTGTTGTACCTGATTGGCGCATAAGGTGGCCTTTGTCTGCTGTAAATCTACATAAAACACGTTTTTTTGCAGTTTAGCCGGCTGGCCCGCACAATTACTCATCCAGCGAGATGCGTTGTCAATTCTTTGCTTTGCAGCATGTTATGCGCCAAATCGAGTGCGCCAAATTAGAGGCACATCCGCGGGTGCATTACGCGCGCTATTTAATTAAGCGTTATTGTAACCGTGTGCGGGGCAAGGGACAAAAAAGTGCCTCACAAAAAAAGCGGGTGCATACGTAATTGATACGGTACACGATGACGCGCATATCCATGGCTATTGTGTTGCCTTGAACTCCTGACCAGGGCCCTAGATATAGCTCCCCCAGCACGTGGTAAATGCGCTTGCGTTCTGTACAATCGAGATCACTCCTGAAGTGAAAACCTGATCTCGAGAACAGATACCACCATCCACTGCAGCGCTCAACCCACCAAATTGAGTGCGCCCTCCTTGTGCCGCATGAATGCCAAGTTACTATCATTATTGATGGTTGGCTGGGTTATGTCCTGTTTTTCGTTGAGTATGGCCCAGGACAAGCCGGCTAATCCTTCATCGCCTATAAACAAATCGCCTGTCCTGGTTGCTTCCAACCCGCTGGGAGCACGCACAGGCACGTTGACCGGTAGCATCCAGGGCCTGGTTGTGGAAGCAGGTACCGAACTTCCAGTTGTAGGTGTACACGTGCATGTAAAAGGCACTGATTATGGTGCTGTAACCCATACTGATGGTACTTTTGTTGTGAATGGCGTGCCGGTCGGCCGGCATACCGTTGAAGCACGTATGTTGGGGTTTTCCTCGCAAGAATTCAGGGTTGATGTGCGCCGGCAGCCAACGCCTTTTGTCACTGTCGCATTGGAAGAGGCAGCCCTGCAGCTTGATGGCATCGTAATTAAACCAGAAAACACGACTCCAGAGACGGCAACACTGGCTGGTTTACAGCACTTGCCGGCTTACAAAATTGCGCGCGCCAAGGCTTTTGATGAAGACATCTACCGGACGGTAACACGAACGCCCGGCATCGTAGCAAATGACTTTTCTTCCCGTTTCATGATCCGCGGCGGGGCACACGATGAGGTGCTTGTTACGCTGGATGGACTTGAGCTGAACGATCCTTTCCACTTGAAAGACTTTGGCGGTGGAGGGATCAGCATTGTCGATGCAGATGCCGTTGGGGCGATGACGCTATCAACCGGTGGGTATACAGCTGATCTGGGCGACCGGATGAGTGGTGTGCTTCAGATAAATTCTGTTGAACCGGCTGCCGGTCAGGCCGTTTCGCGGCTGGGTCTCAGCCTCATGAATGCCCGCATTTTTAGCCAGGGGACCCTTGGAAATGGAAATACGCAATGGGTTTTCTCTGGCCGGCGCGGTTACCTTGATTTTTTGCTCGACCTGATGCAAACGTATCCGAGCTACTCGCCACAGTTTTTTGACGGATTTGCGAAGCTGAGTCATAAATTTGGCGAAAAACATACCGTTGCACTGGAAGGTCTCGTATCAGGCGATCAATTTAAATATCTCGATGTAACGGACCCCAACGACCAGGTGCACACCAACTATGGCAATGGCTATGTATGGCTCAATTGGCAGAGTGTATGGCGTCCGCGCCTGTTTTCTGAAACCGTGGTGTCCACAGGCAAGGTTTGGCGCATGCGAGAAGGGGTTGATATACGGCGAGACAGCCTGGTCAACTTTGAGACAGACGACACGCGCAAGTTTGCCATCTTCCAATTCAAACAAGACTGGACACTGCAGCAGGATGAGCACAGGCAAGCACGGTGGGGATTCAGTTTAAAACAACAGCGTGCCAACTACAGGTATAGCAGTGGGCATCTGATTCAGCAAGTTGCGCATGCACAGGCTTCTCAGAAGGTGACCAACAGGTATGCGGAACGACACACCGCAACAGATCCCGCCGGCGTCTTATTTAATATGTATGGTAGCCAGCAAGTGCGTTTGGCGCCAAAAATTCTTGCTACAGCCGGACTCCGTACAGGTTATGCTTCGTGGAGCAGTGACTTTTACCTTGATCCGCGCCTTAATCTACAATATAGCCCATCCTCTGCCACCCTGATTCGCGGTGCATGGGGCTTTTTCCACCAACCGCAAGGTATCGCACAACTCTACGTTGAAGACGAAGAGCAACGCTACCATAAAGCGGAACGTTCTCGACACATTATTTTGGGGCTCGATCATACATTAAGAGGCACGTGGGCGCTCAAGCTGGATCTGTATGATAAACAATACGCCAATGTGCGGCCCCGGTATGTAAGTCCGGCAGGCGATGTGGCTGCATTTTTCCCGGAAATAGACAAATACAGGACGTATTGGAAACCTGATGAAACACATACACGCGGCGTCGAAGTATCGGTTGTCAAAACAGCCGGCAGGGTTCTGACTGGCGCAGCAGGATATACGCTGTCACAAGCTTTTGATATACGCGATGGACAGCGGTTCTATAAAGACCATGATCAGCGACAAGCAGCCCTGGTAGATTTCAATATCCAACCCACCAAGCAGCTGCTCATCAATCTGTCGTGGCAATACCATGCCGGGTGGCGCCATGCTGAGGCTGCATTTGATGTAACCTATCAACAAGGCAATGACGTGTTATTTGATACCCACTTTGGCGCGCGAAATGCAGCACGCTATCCTGCCTATCACAAAATGGACCTTCGCATAGCACGACAGTTCTATTTCAAAAACCAGTCTGTAGCAGCTTTTCTGGAAATACAAAACCTTTACAACAGGCAAAACGTCAGGCGCTACCGCTACGAGCCGGCTGTTTCTTCTGATGGCGAAGTATCTTTCCTTACACATGCTGAGGCCTGGCTCCCGCGCCTTCCAACCCTAGGCCTCAAATGGGAGATCTCGCATTAATTTCTAACAAGGCTTTTCACTCAACTTGCGAAAACTGCTGCGTCAGCCGATACTAAAGGGCAGAACGTAGCACCCTACCGCTAAAGGAACAGGATTTGATTAGACTTTTGGCAACTAACGTTCGATATTTACATCGCTACCCTACGTCTACCCAGACAGGATCTTTAGAATAAGATTGGCGCTAAGTGTTTGATATTAATGGATTTGTGGGAATATCTTTTGCGCCATACTCCTGTATCTTTTGCGAAGGTTGTTGCTTTTAGTTCTTAAGCAGGAGCCTTGAAATCTTCGTCTTCCCTCATTCGGACACGCAGAAATAAGCATGCGAGCAAGAAAACGCGCGTGGCCCGCGTCCTTTGACAAATATTTCAAAGAACGTGGCGAAAAGCCGGCGCAGCCTAACAGGTCAGTCCCAAGTGTCAAAAAATCATCTACAGCAGGTACGCTCTCCCCTTATCAGGGCACTTTTGATACTAAAATGAGCCAGCACCTGCTAAGACGGGCTGCTTTTGGGGGCTCTCCCGCAAAATTACAAGAATTTGAAGGTGCGTCGGTCGATGCCGCGATCAGCCAACTGGTTGTTGATGCGATCAATCGGCCGATGCCCACACCACCCCATTGGGTCAATGAAGGTTTGCCGCCAGATGGCTCCTCCGACGCTGTATATCAGGCCTATTTCGACAACAATGTAGAATGGGGCTTTTCATACAGCCAGCAATGGATTCTTGACCTGTATGAAGGCGGGCTACGTGAGCGGATGACCCTCTTTTGGTCTGATCATTTTGTGACCGAAATAGACGTCTATTTCTTTGCACCGATGGTGTACCGGTATCTCACACTTTTGCGAACCCATGCCCTGGGCAATTTCAAGCAAATGGTGTACGAGATTGGCATCGACCCGGCCATGCTGAATTACCTGAACGGAGATGTCAGCTACTGGTGGGCGCCCAACGAAAACTATGCGCGTGAACTGCTTGAACTCTTTACCATGGGGCAGTTCGACAAGAATGGCAACGAAAACTACACCCAGGAAGACATCACCGAACTCTCGCGTGCGCTCACCGGGTGGGGAATAGATTATTCAACCTACAACACATCTTTTGATCGAGGTTTACACGACTTCCTCAAGAAAACCATTTTTGGTGTTGAGGCGTCGTTTGACTACGAGCAGGTTATTGACCTGATTTTTGAGCAACGCAGCGAGCAAATAGCCTACTTCGTTTGCGCCAAATTATACGCTGCCTTTGTACAAGATGCACCAGATGATGATATCGTGCAGGGCCTGGCCGATATCTTTCTAGCCAACGACTTCGAAATTGCGCCTGTTGTTGAGGCGTTGTTGAAAAGTGAACATTTCTATGCTTCTGAATTTCGCGGGGCAAAAATCAAGAGCCCTGTGGATATGATGGTTGGGCTGATGCATGAAACCGGTGTGACGCGGTTTGCTGATAATGCGCACGAAGTCATGTATTGGATGCTGCGCGACATGGGGCAGCAATTGTTACAGCCGCCAAATGTAGCTGGCTGGCCCGGGTATCGAGACTGGATTTCTACCGCCACGTTACCGAACCGCTGGAATACTGCCCACTATCTGTATGTGAATGTTTTTACAGGCAACTACGTCAACCTGGTGCCTGTTGCTGAAAAGCTGATTGATCCTGCAGATCCGATGTTAGCATTCAAATTGCCGGCGCTCCTCGCTGAACACTTTGTTGCTGTACCACCCGATCAACTTGGGTTTGAAGCGTCCGGACAAGATTTCGCCGGGGATCTTGTTACCTATCCGATTCCCCAGGAGATCCTTGATGCACCAGCGCATGTACGCGACCTTGCCAAAATTTTCCTGCAAGGCAATCCGTGGTATGAGTGGCACATGAACCATCCAGCCGTTGTCTTTATCCTGCTGGATTATCTGCAATTTCTTACCGAGCTGCCCGAGTATCAACTGGCCTGATCTACGCTAGATGTGAAAGGGGCGTACCGCCTTGATGGCGGCGAAGCAAACAACATTCAAACGTTTGATGACAATGAGAAATTCAGCATTTAAAGATAGAACAGGCAGCCGTTTACAGGATGGGAAAGCCCACAGCGATGACCATCGGAATTGGTCGCGGCGCGACTTTTTGGGTGCGCTAGGCGCTTCTGCCGGCGGGACAATGATGCTTGGCGGTGCTGCAATTCGCCCCCTGGGCGGGACCATGTATTCCGAGTTACTCCAGTCTTCCACTGACCGTGTGTTGGTGCTCATCCAACTCAACGGCGGCAACGACGGCTTGAACACGCTTATCCCTGTTGAAGACGACACGTATTATCAGCTTCGTCCCAATGTATCTGTGGCGAAGTCCGAAGCGCTGTTAATCAATAACGAGATGGGTTTTCACCCTTCTTTTGAAAAGATCTTGCCATTGTATAACGAAGGCCAGATGGCAATTCTACAAAATGTGGGATACCCCGAACAGGACTTCTCGCATTTTCGCTCGACTGACATCTGGATGTCTGGGAGCGAGCCGGCTACGTACTGGAATACCGGTTGGATTGGCCGGTCGATGCAATTGGAGTCTGGGGAGGATGTGAAAACGCTTGAATACCCGCTCGCTGTACAACTAGGGTCGGAGTCTCCATTGTTGATCAAGGGCGAAGATCGGAGCATGGGCATGTCTGTCAACAACCCGGATACGTTTGAACGCCTGGCGGCAACGGGTAAGGTTTTCGACGAAGACAATGTGCAGGCTACACGCGCCGGCGAAGAGATCTCTTTTGTGCGGTCTGTTGCCAACGATGCCTTCCGGTATGCCGGCGCCATTCAAGAGGCAGCCAACGCTGGTCGCAACGGAGTCAATTATCCCAATAATAATTACCTCGCACACAACCTATCTATTGTTGCCCGGCTTATTAAAGGTAATCTGGGATCTCGGATTTACCACGTATGCCTGGGCGGGTTTGACACACACGCTGACCAGGTCGGCCAACACGCAATGCTCTTGCGCTACCTTTCGGAAGCCGTTGCTGCTTTTCAGGCAGATCTGGCGGATGGCGGATGGCAGGATCGCGTGTTGACTATGACGTTTTCAGAATTTGGCAGGCGCGTGGACGAAAATGGTTCTCGTGGCACCGATCATGGTTCTGCCGCACCACTCTTCCTGTTTGGCCCTACAGTGGCTGGCGGCCTCTATGGTTCACGGTTCAATCTGACCGACCTTGACATGTACGGTAACTTGCGATCGGAATTCAACTTCAGGAATGTATATGCCACCGTATTGCAAGACTGGTTTGGCTTTTCCCCTTCAGCCAGCCAGCAGGTAATGGGGGAGGCGTACAGCAGCCTTGGTTTTGTGGCGCGTCCGATTGCAACCACTAACGAGCGACCACAGCCTGAAACGGGTTTTGCGTTGCATACAAATTATCCGAATCCGTTTATCGGGCAAACCAACTTGTCGTTCACTTTACCGGCTTCCGTTTCTGTTCGGCTACGTGTCTTTGATGCGCAAGGGCGCCACGTGCATACCGTTGTGGATGGTGTGCTTGGAGCCGGCCGGCACGAAATACCCTTCCGGGCCAATGGCTTGCCGAGTGGACGCTACTTCTACCGCCTTGAATCACCAAATGCCGGTACAAAGGTTGGCACCATGACCTTACTCAGATAACACACGTTCTACACCAGGATTACAACTGCGGCACCCCGGGTAAATGCTTCCCGAGGTGCCGTTTTTTTTATTTAGATAGCCACCATAATCCACGGGAATACGGGTCATAAAAGCCGGGTTTGTGGCATTTTGTTACACATTCTGTGAATTAGCCCACAGTTACGATACCGTAAAATCAGCAAAATTTATCGTGTAGTGTATAGAAATGCGACATGGCACGGATTGGTTTGATTCTTGTCTTGTCCCAAATTGCAAATTGCACGGATACAAGCCGGTATCCAGCCTTTGGTCCCATCGTGCAGTGCAAACGTACTGTTAGCAAAGGTCGTTTTTTAACGAGCATCATCGGAGGTGTGATGGCACATCATTATACAGGCACACACACGTCGAAATCGTCAACGCGTACTACAAGCCGGTATTTCAAATTACGGGAAGAGCCACTTGGTTGGTGGCCTGGTGGTTTACTGCCGCTACTCGGTTTGTTGCTATTGTTTCTATGGGGTGCAACACGTATTGCGCCTGATATGGAGGAAGCTACCGAAGCAGGCGTAGCGCAAGCGTTGCAAGCAACCGGTTACACTGGCCTCGACGTAGTTGCCGACGGACAACATGTAGCAGTAACTGCAAAAGGTACAGCAGCTGACGCTGTTCAGATTGAACGTATCGCTCGCGGGACAACCTGTGACACGTGGGCAGGCGATCTGATTTGTCCAACACGGGTTGCTGTAGCACTCGACGAAGTCGCTGTTAGCAATCACAATTTCAATTTTGTACGCGGTACGGGGCAAACCATTTTGCGTGGTGAAGTACCGGATGAACAAACCCGCAATAACCTGCTTGCCGCAGCGCGGGCCCGTCTTGGCGAAGTGACAGACTCTTTGCAGATTACCGGAAAACACGCCGGCCCCGGATATCCCTGGGCTTTAAGCAAAGCATGGGACTTCCTCGGACAGATAACCGCCGGTCGGGTATCGTGGACTAATGGCGTCCTTTCTGCATCCGGTCGTGCCAAGAAAGACGACGAAGCTGCAATCCGAAACGGATTTGCAAGTGCCCAATTCCCTGATCGGATTGGCGACCTTTCGTTGATCTTCGACGAAGAGGTTGACCGCTGTAACGAGGCTTTCGAAACCCAATTGCGCCGTTCAGTGATCCGATTCCAGACGGGCAGTGCAGTGATCCAGGCAGCAAGCCGGCCACTGCTTACGCAACTCGCCGA
>JBCCIM010000022.1 GCA_039111535.1 Bacteroidota bacterium
AACTGAACTTTGACAGCTACTATTTTTTCTGAACACCCCTGGTTCGGTGTTAGATATTCAACAAGCCTTTTGCTCGCCCAGGTCCTTCGTGAGACGCGGGCAAACATGGATGGGACAAGGCGCCTGATATGGCGCGCTAGTGATGATCGAGGATCTGGCCGTCGATGAGGGGGAATTTCTCGTTGATGAGCATAAAGGGGTTTCCGCTACAAATCACGCGGTAGGTGCGGCTGTTGAAGCGACCATCTGAACGGCTCCGTACGGCTGCCGGCAACTCCTCCATTTCTTCTCTGCCGTACCAGAGTACTTCACGCCGGGTTTCGAGCTTGTTCTTGATAAGCACGCGGCCAATGCCCTGTGGGTGAACCTTCAAGTCTTCGCGCACAGCGTCGGGCAACTGATCATGGACCAGCAGCGATACAGCATACGCAAAGAGGCGCTTGCTGTATTTACCTTCCAGAATCACCTGGCGTGTAATGACCGGTGTGCCGGCATCCACTTCAAGCCAGGGATGCCGGTCGGCCAGCTCTCTTGTATCCTGCTCCAGTAATTTCACCATGACAGGCTCCATTACATACGCCTCGATGAACTTTGTTACTGTTCCATCGATGGTAAGCAACGCGCGCTGGTAAGGCGTAAGCGTGCGTAGATTAATCTCACGCAAGTGCGCCGGTTTTTCGACTTGCGCCACCAGCAAATCACCAAGCGGATCAAAGCCGGCTCCGTTTATATCGGGGCTGATTGTAATTCGGCTTTCATCCAATCCTGCGGGGGCGCTGTCACCGGCACTACTCATGCGTTTCCTGCAATTTTTTCCTGAACTACGTTCGCGATATCCGCAAGGGTATCGAAGTAGTCTACACTCATTTCGAAGGTTTCAAACTTGATATCGTAGTGGTCTTCAAGAGAGGCAGCCAGTTCTACGATGGTGATCGAGTCAAGGATACCGCCGGTAATCAGTGCAGTGGCATCTTCCAATACTTCCATCTTTTTGGGAGGAATGAAGTCGCCCAGATATTTCTTGGTTACCGCCTTGATCTCGTCAATATTCTGTGTTACCGCTTCGCTCATTGTATTATTTAAATCTTGATTACGTAAAGAGAATGCTGTCCGGTACGGATCAGCCCATGCTGCTTTTTAATCTGTCGTAGCAGTTAATCCCAGTTGCAGTCGAGCATCTTCCTCGACCAGGGTTTTGTAAAGGGCATCAGCAATCAGTTTATG
Organism: Bacteroidota bacterium; assembly: GCA_039111535.1. NCBI lineage: Bacteria > Pseudomonadati > Bacteroidota > Bacteroidota bacterium. Next base: position 1,225 of record JBCCIM010000022.1, read on the forward strand.
TCCGCGCTTGTTGAGATGGGTATCCCATGGCGCGAGATATACTGATTCAGCATCTACCCCCTGGTATGCTCCTTCTAGCGTAACAACATTGAAGCCAGATTCTTCAGCATAGCCTTTTAGGATTGGGTGCCATTCTTCATTGTATCCATCTACCTCCTCGGTGCTTGGCACAAAGAGTCCGATGATCGGAATCTGGTTGGCTTCGCTAAATTCACCCATTTTCTCAAAACTGGTGCGAATAATTTTATCGCCAAATGGATCGAGCCGGCGACGAGCTTCCTGGTGTGTGATATCTTTGGTCACACCCGCCTCAGCAAAAATATCGTTGAGGAACACGTACGATACGTCGCGCTTGTCCTGTGCCAACTTCTGCAACTGCATCAGGAGCCGGCGCTTTTCGGTAGAGTGAATCGCATAGATAATGGCATCAGGCGCAAACTCGGCTGCACGGTTCTCCATCAGGTACAGCGTCTGCACCGGACTGTATCCGCCGACAGCAAAGCTGAGCACTTCATACTTGTCGTACGTCTGTCCCGCGTGCTGTGCATTCAGCATCTGTTCGATAAGCGCAGGGAAAATTTCTTCGTCGTCAACGCCGGCGCCCTGTTCAAACGAGGCACCCATAAAGGCGATGCGGAAGGTACCCGGCTCCTTTTCTTTGGCGTAGGACTTGTCGCGCATGCCCCATTCGTTCACGTTGAACGGTGCATCTTTGATGATGCCACTGTAGGAAGGAATGAGTTCATACACCAGCACATCTTCACCCGGCTGTACGGCATCCGAGTTCATTGTGGCTTTCCAGTTATCCGGTTTCTCTCCTTTGTCGGTCCACCAGATCTGCGACGTGTAGCTATTCCCGTCGATCAGGCCTTCATAGTATCCGCGCTCCAATACACCCTGGTCACGATCGTTGAGCCGGCTTTCTTTGAGCGAGGCAATAAATGAGGCAGACTTTTCGCCAAAATTGTTGTTCACGCGAGGCATCCCAACGGCTACCAACGCCAGCACACCAATACTTGTACGCAGCGCAACGCTATAGAAAGGCAATTCATTTTCATCCCACAGCAAGCTCCATCCCTTGAAATCCATAAACAAATGCGTTACCAGCATTGCGAAAATGCCAAATATACCCAGCATCAGCAGGCCATATTCTTGCAAACTCGCTGTGCCACCAACCATCATCACAGACCACCAGTCAGCAATCGAGTGACTACTCCAGAAAGACCAGAGCACACTCATAAAAATGAACATGCCCAGAATCCGCATAGACTGGCGAGATGCCAGGCCCCACGACCATCCTGTGTCCTCGTCGTCTTTAGGTGTTAGATCTTTGGTTGTTTTGATGGTATTGATTACCACAAACATACCCAGGATCCCCCAGTAAAGGCCGTCAATCGCGTTTAGCGGAAAGGCACCCCGCAGCCAAAACCATTGGTACGAGTGCAGCAGCCAGGTTGCGACAAACACAAGCATTGTCCCAAGTACACGGGCGCGCATCATGCCCATCTTTCTGATCTTCATCACCAGCGGGTAATACAGCACCTTCGCCATGAAGTCCTTCCAGTAGATGTTCAGCTTGCGCCAGACTTCGTTGAATTCACCAGCGAGGAAGTAATGGTGGTGCGTCTCAGGCAAGTTCATGCCGAACAGGCACAAGATCCCAATGATCACATGGAAGAGTCCGGATACACGCAGGTAGATCAGATAGCTGGAAATGATGAACAGCACAACCTGCCAGAGGCCTTGAATTTCTTCAGGCGTAGGGACGAGATAGTAATACACCGCCCGATACAGGATGAGGTGTGTTACCCCACGAAATATCCAGAGTACCCCTTTCTGATAAATTTTGTAGTCGTCGTCGTTGTAATACGTTTTCCGAAACAGCTGGTAGTCAATTACCGGAAAAAGTGGAAACGCAACATTGGGCAGTAAAAAGAAATAGGCAAGCCGCTCCCAGATGGTCGCCGGCTTCCGTTCGTGGCGCAGGTCGTGCATGTAAATCACAAGCCTGAACATGAACATGGCGCCCAGAATAGGCAGAATCAACTCTGACCACGACGTTGTCACCCAACCGCCGCGCAACACAACGAGGCCGGCAACTGCAAGCAGCACCAGCGCAACACGCGCACGAAACGGTATCGGTAAATGACACAATCCAATCAAGCCGAGCCCTATACCGATGAGCCAAAGCCCATTTACCCAGCTAAAAACCGCGATTATGGCTGCAAGCGAGAGGAATACAAAGAAGGGCAACCGTAAAGAAGGCGCCAGGACGGCATGAATAATAAAGCCGCCAAAAATGATAGGCAGAATGATATGCAGCGCGCTGGCATCTTCTACGTTGAAAAGCCTGATCGAGAAAATGACAACAGCCAGTTGTAAAACCAGCACCAACAATTTGGGAAACTGAATATTACTGGCCAGGAATGGAATGCCCATCCCTTTGGTCATCCCGCCAGCGCTTCCCTCGCCCAACTGCTCTGAAACTACTTTGGTATACTTTAACATAATGTAGATCTGTGGGACATTAAATACGGAGCCGGCACGAGGCCGGCTTTTCCGTACATCCTGAAATATTGCAGGATATTAGCTCCCGGCTACTGCCAGGTTAAGTTTTCTGTGATCTGTAAAGCGACGGGCTTTCAGGTCAAACCGTGGCAGTGTCCCCTGGGGCACCACATTCAGCTGGACACGCAGTCCAAGACCGTTACGAAGCACCTTCACAATGTCTTTGGCCGTCTCTTCAGGATTTTCGCCGCCAATCTCGACCCGGATTTCCATTTCGTCCAGGTTTTTGTTGCGGTAAACATCCACAGCGAACTCTCCAACATCTTCAAACCGGCGCACGATGTTCTCAATTGCGCTCGGGAATACGTTGATGCCGCGCACAATCAATGCATCGTCAATGCGTCCGATGACCCCCCCTTTGAGCCGGCGGAACGTACGTTCGCTGCTGGTTTCAGAAGTATCGATCGCCACACGGTCACCTGTACGGTACCGGATAACTGGCATGCCGAGTCGGCCGAGGTTCGTAATAATGAGCTCGCCTTCGTTAGCAGGATTACCTTCTTTGTCGACTACTTCAGCAATAAATTCAGCTTCATTGACAAAGAAAGAGCCGCTATTGGCCGCTTCGAAGCCCCATGCACCAACTTCCGTTGCGCCGGCATGGTCACAGCATCGCGCGCCCCAAACCCGTTCGATCCGCTCTTTGGTAGCCGGCAAACTGGCGCCAGGCTCTCCTGCGTGAATGGTGATGCGCACATTGGATTCTGACAGGTCGATACCTTCCTGCTCTGCTACTTCAGCGAGATGCAGGGCATAAGTTGGTGTACAAACCAGTACCGTCACTTCGTTTTTGAGCATAAACTTGATGCGCTGCAATGACGACATACCGCCACCAGGCAGCGCCAGCGCGCCGATGCGCTGTGCTCCTGCGTATGCGCTCCAGAACCCGATAAACGGCCCAAAAGAGAACGCAAAGAAAATGCGATCGGAAGGCGTTACGCCGGCGCCCCGATATACTGCTGCCCAGCATCGTGCCCACCAATCCCAGCTTTCTTCGGTATCAAGGCAGCGCAGTGGCTCACCGGTGGTACCGGAAGTCTGGTGAATCCGCGTATATAATTCGAGCGGAAACGTAAGATTGGTGCCATAAGGCGGGTTATCCACCTGGTCGTGCACAAGCTCCTGCTTCGTGGTAAACGGCAGTTTGCGAAAATCTTCAAACGACTTGATATCGCTTGACGACGTAATGCCGGCAGCATTCAGCTTCTGCTGGTAAAAGGTGTTGTGGGTGAGGATTTTATCCAGCATTATCTGGAATTTCCTCAGCTGCACTTCTTCAAGCGCGTGTCGGCCCAGCTTTTCAATAAATGGATCTAAATTACTAATCATTGCTATCTCACAATCGCTATCAAAAATGCTTCATGAAGAAGATTTCGACATTAAAGACGTTAGCCGCTCGAACAGACACACAAGGTGCCACACGCAGGGCGTATGTGCCGGCGGCGCGATTCACTCCCGGGGGTTTAGCTTATATCAGCCTCTATTGAAGATTCGTCAACACGATAGGGTTTAAGTTTTCCGTCGATGTACATCTGACGGAAATGCCGATGCCGACGCTTGCCACTGGATGTTTTCGCCAGTGTGCCGGCTTTTACAAGCTCAATATCTGATACGGTAACACCCAGGCGCAGCAATATTTGCTTGGTGATGTCACCAGAAATGTCTTCCAGGCTGCGGGTTAACGGCTCGCGTACTTCAGACACAACCACAACACGCTGCGTGCCATGGGCGCCTTCATCAACACCAAAAACGACAAAGCTGCCTGTTCGTAACCCTTCTATATCAAAAAGAATGGGCTCAAAATCGCTTGGGTCATACTTTTTACCGCGTAGTACAATCCGCTCTTTTTCACGACCCACCCAGTACAGGTTGTTATTCCGCTTGTACCCGATGTCGCCCGTTAGCAGCAAGTCGTTGACAAGCGCTGCATCTGTAGATTCCTGGTCTTCTTTGTAGTAGAGCAACCGCGACGGCGTGCGAAGCGCAACGCGACCTACGCGACCTTCAGGTAACAGCTCATTGTCATCCGAAAGAATTTCGATGCCCAGTGTTGGGTGTGGTTGGCCACAACTCACAATGGTGACAACGCTTTCACTGTCTTCCGGCACTTGCTCGGCAACAAAGTCACCGTATAGCTTGCTCGGATCGAGGTGTTCAACCTGGTACGGCTCATCCATACCGGTGAAGGTTGCACCGCCCACGTTTTCAGCGCAGCCAAAGTTCATTTTCAGTGCGCTTTCCTGCAATCCGTAGTCTTTGAACCGCTCGTAGAACGCCACAACTGTATCGTAGTGGATTCTTTCAGCAGCATTCCAAAAAGCTTTGACGTGGCTGAGATCGAGGCCTTCGATCTGCCGATCGCGCGTACGCTGGGCAGTGATGGCATATCCGAAGTTAGGAGACCAAGTAAAGGTCGAGCCCGTATCTTGCATGGCTTTAAGCCAGAGATAAGGGCGTTTAACAAATTCGTGTGGACTGAACAGGATCAGCGGAATGCCGGCGGTCATGCACAACATAAAGTTGTTGATCAGCCCCATATCGTGGTACAAAGGCGTCCAGTTAAAGCAAATATCTTCCTGCGTGATACCGCAAGCAGCTTCCATACCATCCAGCGCAGCAAGGATGCCTTCCTGGCTCCAAACGCAAACGCGTGGAAATCCTGTTGTACCAGAAGTTAGCTGCATCGCGCCGATGGCGTCCGAAGCAGGGTAATAGCGTTCGATGTCTCCACCTTCGCCCGGCAGCACAATCTCAGATTCGCCAAATAGGAGCGACACGCCTTCCAGGTCACCTGTCAACTCTTCCCGAAGATCGGTCATCGTATCAGCACAAAGCACCACGCGGGCGCCTGATTTGCGAACGGTGTGCTTCAGAATTTTGGGCAGGTCGAGCATACTTCCTTGCACAGCAGGAGGTGCAACGAGCAGCGGATTGCCGCCCAGCAACAGCACAGCCAGAATGGAGCGGGCCGATAAGTGGCCACTTGGCAGCACGATGACACAAACGTCACCTTGCTTAAATCCTTGTTTCTTGATTTGAGCAGCAACTTCGAGGGATTGGGTAAAAAACTGCTCGTAGCTGATCCAGGACAGGGACTCTTTAGGATCGTAATAAGCAATCGCCTTGCTTTCAGGGGCTTCATCTAGCCGGCGATATAGCCTCTCTTGAAGGGAAGCGTTAGTCATATAATTAGAAGTGTAATCGTCAATAAGAAAAATCTATAACTGAAGTTTTCTATGGCGTAAGCAATAGCTTTCTAGATATCCGTCATCGCGCACTGCGCTAGCAGCAAAAAATGCAACTAAATTCATTTCTTGCTCACAGCTTATTTCGACCAAAACGAACGAATGGGAGGTGTGGCATTAAATAGGCACATAAATTAATCCACCTCTTATGCGGACAGCGCTCGACTATGGAGGAGAAATTGTTCGATCTTAGGCGCGGATAGCTGCCACTTTTGGCTTGCGCATCCATGTCTGAAGGAGCAGACATCCACACGAAACGGAATTAAAATCGACGGAATTCCTTTATCTGCGTTATCGTCACGCGTTCGGTAGATCTTAACCGTGCCGGAGCCAGGCCGGATTGCCGGCAAAATGAGGGGTGTTTGTCTAGCGCTTTTCTGCAGGAATGGCGCTTTCTATTTTCAGAATAAGTGCATCCAGCGGGATCGGCCGGCGCAATTCTATCCACACCAGGTGGGCGTACGCATTCTTTTTGCGGATGTCGCTATAGCGACGGCGGCGGTAATGGAATGTTTTTATCACCCACCAGAGAATAGAATCGCGGCTAAGAAAAGAACGCCGGAACGTCTCGACGTTGCCAGAATAGAGTTGTTCGCGTGTAAAAACGCGGCGGCACGTACGGGTTAGTGCACGCCACACTACGCGGGAATAGCTGTAGTTCAGCCATACGACAACCTGGGCCCGAGGCCAGGAAATAGCATGGGTTCTGCTGTAATTCCCATCGATTACCCAGTGCGAATGCTGGGTAACCGCTTCAGTCAGCATTTTAAAAAAGGTAGGATCGTCTCGCTCGGTCCATCCAGGCATCCACTGCAGGGCATCAAGCTGGATATAGTGCAGATCCAGCGCGGCACTCAACTTTTGTGAAAGGGTAGATTTGCCGGCGCAGCTTGAGCCTACAACCAGAATCCGAGGCATTGATGATTGCTAACTCCCAACGCGAAGGCCTACAACCTCCACTTCAAATATCATAATAGAGTTTGGCGGCACTGAACCCTGTCCGAAAGCGCCATAACCCAACGAAGGAGGAATCACGAGCTGGCGCTCACCGCCTTCACGCATGCCCTGTAATCCTTCGGTCCAGCCCTGAATCACATTGGTTGTACCAATAATCACACGGATAGGGGTGCGACCAGGGAGTAGAACAGAGCTGTCAAAAATCAACCCGTTGGTAAGCCATCCGGTGTAGTCTACAAAAAGGGTGTCGCCAACCGCAGCTGCCGGCCCTTCACCATCCACAAAGTCAAAGTACTTTAATCCGGAGTCGGTTACGGTAAAATCCTCTTCAGCAACGACACGCGCCTGAGGACCTTCAATCATATCATCCGGATCTTCGTTGCTATCACACGCAGCAACAAAGAAGAGGGCAAGAAACAAAGAAAATCCAGTTACGATCTTACGATTGATCATAATGTCTATAATTAGGTGAGGGAGTAAATTTAGAGCGTCTCTATGGGTAAGGCTCAGATCCGTCGATAATACCAGGCCGTGCCGGTTGTTTCAACAAAGCAAAAGCTACACCCGTAGACCATAAAATCACAAGGCAAATCGGCAATATTACTGAGCGCCGAGCAATGCAATTTCAAACGTGAGGGTTTCATTTGACGGGACGAGGTCATTGCCTTCTTCGCCATAGCCGAGTTCGGGGGGGATAACAACCTGGCGCAAACCGCCTAGGTACATACCACTCACGCCTTCATCAATGCCTGCAATTACATTGCCAAAACCTAAAGCAAACTGAATAGGCTGGCCGGCCAGAATAGAGCTGTCAAAAATGGTCTCATCTTCAAGCCAGGCATTGTAGTCGATCAGGACCACATCACCTGAATCAGCCGTGACACGGGCTGTATCGCCAACAACGAGATCAAAATATTTCAACCCGGTTGCGGTTACGATATAGCTTGAATCTGCTACAAACTCAGGTTTGGGAGACGGTAAAATGATGGGATCTGGATCTCCAGAGTCACAACTACTACACACAAGCAACAAGGCCACCAGCAGGGACGCAGGCTTCATAGGGATTCCTCAAAGTATTTCCTGAATGTAAATGTAACTGGCGTGCCTATTTACGGTGGCGAGGTGGATAGACACGCGCGTTTCTTCCCTAAATGCCTATTGCGCCCAGATGATTCCGTGATTAAGGAATGTTGTAAGGTGGTGAAGATCGCTAATCCTAAATCGCAATTCAACAATCTGCCAACCCAAGATCCTTCGAGGACTCAGGATGACGGTTGAGAAGCAGGTTGCCATTCATTGAACACTCGGCATTCATACGAATGAAGGGTTGCGTTTAGTGCCGAATGCCGATTGATGTTCTTCTCTTTTTAAAAGACGCATGCAATAGCATCGCTACGTGTACCGGAATAGTTCAAAACAGAAGCACGAAAACACGAAAAACGCAGCTCATCTCCTTAACCCCTTTATTCAGCACACAGTCCCTAAAACAGCTCTTGCTGGCCTGTGCGGCGGAAGTGTTCGGTGCTGTGGCTGATGCGGCCCTGGTTGAGGCCGTATTGCTTGACGGTGTTGCGATGTAGTTGGCGCAGGATTTCCGCCCACTTGCCAGCACCGCGCATGCGGCGTCCAAACTTTTGATCGGTAAGTTCATCTCCGCGCAGGTCGCGCAAGCGGTTAATGACGCGTTGTTTTCTGTCCGGAAACTCAGCCTCCAGCCATTCGAGAAACAGTTCTCTTACAGCACCCGGCAACCGGAGCATGACATAGTGCGCCCAGGACGCGCCGGCGCCGGCGGCCGCCTTGATAATCTCGGGCATTTCTTCATCGGTCAGACCGGGCACAATGGGCGCAACCATGACGCCAACCGGGATGCCACGCGCCGCCAGTTTCTCAATCGCTTCGATACGCCGCATCGGGTGGGAGGTACGGGGCTCCATCACGCGGGTCACTTCCGGCTTCAAACTCGTGATTGAAATGCTGACGCTGACCAGGTTGCGTGAAGCGAGCTCTTCGAGCAAGTCGATATCGCGGGTAACGAGATAGTTTTTGGTGATGAGTGCAACCGGATTCCGGTGCCAGGCAAACACTTCCAGACACGACCGGGTGAGTTTTAATTCGCGCTCTGCCGGCTGGTAACAATCCGTATTCCCTGACATCATCACCGTTTGCGGCTGCCAGGACTTCTTCTGAAAGGTTTTCGCCAGTAGCTTTGCAATGTTGTGCTTGACCACAATTTTGGTCTCAAAATCGAGGCCAGCGGAGTACCCCAGGAATTCGTGGGACGGCCGGGCATAACAATAAATACAGCCGTGTTCACACCCGCGATACGGGTTGATGCTGTAGTCGAAGGGTACATCCGGACTGCTGTTTTTGGAGAGGACCGTTTTGGAGGTATCCGCGATGAACTCCGTTCTCACTTGACGGAGATCATCTGCATCGAGGGCAGCCGGATCCTCGACGTGATGGTGTTGCAAAAACTTGTTGGCAGGATTTGAGGCAGCGCCCCGCCCCCGCCGGCGTGGGGTTGGATCGATTTCCATGAGATCAGGATCAAATTGAACATATGTTATGCACATGTTCAAAAAACGATCCTGAATCGCTTAGAATGCCAGTCGTACGCCGAGCCGGATGAGTCGGGGGATGCCTGCCCATTCGGGAATTCTGTTGCGATGACGATAAAGCGTTTCTCCAGTGGGAGTAGTATTTCCTAAATATCTTTCTCCAGCAGGCATCGCAAGATATCCATCATTATCCAGTTGTCCGGTAAAAGGCCAGACTTTGTTGCTGTTGGTTCGATTGAACAGGTTTTGGACTTGCAAGAAAAGGACAGCCTCAGCGGATCCTGCATACACAAACCGCCGGGCTATATGCAAATCGGCGCGCACCTGGCCTGGCATCCGAAGCTCATTGACTTTGCTGGCTACAGTTGGGAGGCGCGCTCCGCCGACCTGACTTACAGGTTCTTCAATTAGGGTATAAGGAAAACCACTACCGGCTTGTAGCAAAGCATGTAGCTGCATCTTACCAAAAGGATGGACGCCGAATATCGCAGGTCCGAATTGGGCCGGCGTATCAAGTTGAAAAGCAAGGTTCAGCCGATGGCGCTGATCGAAAAACCGTGGTATTTCTTCCACTTCTGAATACGACAAGGTATAATTCAACCTGACTTGAAAAGGTTGTGCGGCTAAAAACAAGCCTAGCTCGATGCCTCGAGAATAGCTAAGATCCCGGTTAATCGAAGAAGCGATCAGGTCGCTACCCTTATTGTAGAAACCAGCCAGAGTACTCTCTACACCTTCATGCCACTTCTGATGAAAGCCCAGTTCAATTTTTGCAAGCTTCTCTGAAGTAAGCCCGGAATTCCTCAGCGTCCCGGCGGATCTAAAACTACCAAAGGTAGCAAATGCCGATGCATTGGGTGCCTGGGCAAAATGCCCATAGCTGGCAAAAAGCGTTGTATTTTGGTTCAGATGATATCGCGTACTAATGCGAGGCAAAATAATGAGATCAGCATCGTATGCAGTAAACATATCTCGGGTTATGACATTACTTGTTACCCGCGCCTGCCCCTGCAACTGTATTGTACCAGCGTCTGCTACCTGGCCACTGGCGTCGTAATAAACGCCATTGGTATCCCGAAAACCAACAATAGTGGAGCCGCTGTAGAATATCGCAAAGTCTTCTCCGATACCGGTCGCTACAGCACCTTCGCCGCAGATTCCATTGAACGAATTACCCAGGTCCCTTACGCGGCATACAGGTCGGTTGAAAAAGGGATCAATAACCGTAAGCGTGTTATTGTCAAAAAGCTGAAACCGCACGCCGGCTTCGACCACAAGCCCATCCCATGCAAACTGATCCTGCACATACCCACTCAACAATTCGGACTGATATGGGGCAATGTTATAGTGCTCAAGGGGCTTATTGGGATCCTGAGAAAGCAACGTATCAAAATCTTCGCTATCCACTTCGTTTTGCCCCCGAAGGTCGTAGCCATAATAAAGCCCGACGGTGGTATCAAGTAGCTGTAATGGAAGCTCCTCATAGGTTGTGTATCCCTCCTGGTTAAAATCAGGATTTAGAGGATCTATACGCTCGGGATTTCCATCTGCATAAAAAGGTGCCAAATTAGATGCGTTGATGTACCAAAACCGGTTTGTATGCTTTTCATAAGCACCTCCAATCGTCACCTGATGCAATCCAAGGCCGGCAGTAAAGTATCCGCTCATTCTTATGCGAGCGTCGCTACGCTGCTGGAATGCATTATAGCGGCCTCCAGGAATTTGAACGAGACTGTTGATTACTTCGTCGGTACCCGCCGGGTCGTTCCCATCACCATAAACGGCTGGAAAGAAGGGAACGCGCACGGTAAACTCTGTGTCATCAGAAGGATCATTCGGCGTCCCATGATCATCAATCCGGATTTCGTTTTCAAAGGACAAAAACTTGTACGATGACAAGAACATGAATGCAGGGTCATCAATGTCTCCATAAAAGAAAAGATTTTCCCAATTCTCCCCCAGCCGCGGGTCGTATATAGTTTGGGAAAAACTCCTGTATGATCCTTGAAAGTGTAACAGCGTATTGGCTGAAAAACGTTGACGCAGTGCAACATGCAAATACTGCTCCTCCTGGTCCACGCGCTGCGTCATTTCTGGTGCAAATAATACACGTCGGTTGCTGGTCTCATCAAACCAATCTCGTTCCTGTTGATTAAACAGTGCCCCAATTCTGAGTTGGGTTCGGGGCAGGATTTTCACAGACAAGTTACCTAACAGCAAGAGGTTTTCTTTTTGCCGGCCCAGCAGTGCATCTTCCACACTAAATGCATCTGGTGTAAGAACGCTGGCGCGCTGGACCGGCCCAAGTTGTATATCAGCAGGCGCAAGGTTTTGAGCATCAATGGTCACCCCGTCGGAAAACGTGAGATGCCCATCGGTCAACACAGGAAAACCATCATTGTCAACCATCAGCGACGCGCCATTCTCCAGGTTGAAAGGAATTGGCAAATAAACCCGATTCCCCTCTACGTCTGTACCACTAAATGCCATTGGAAATGCCCGCAAATCTTCCAATACCTCTGGCTTAACCCGCAACTGCCCCAATGCACTCGGTGTGCTGTCAAACTGGTCTTCATAAGTACCTGCCAGGAGCAAGTTGACTCGCCCCTTCAACAGCGGCCCGCCGGCAGCACCCGTGATGGCATTGTAGCCAAAGGCATCGAACGACTCCGAAGTCTGTCCTTCCACCAACCCAAACCACCGCTGGGCATCTGATTTCAAAGAGAGGTGCACCATACCACCCATTTTGTCGCCATAAGCCGCACCCATGTGCCCGGTCTCAACGGACAACTGATTGAGCGCGAGGTACGGAATATTGTTATGAAAATCGCCGTCCAGGTTGAACCCGTCGAGGGTGTATTGCACGTCGCTGGCCCGATTGCCGCGCATGTAAAGGCCGGGTTGTCCATCAAAAGAAATGACGCCAGCCTGCGTGCGCACAACGTCGTCAATGTTTCGGTAGGGCAGCATAGTCAAATCAGCACTGCTGTAGTTTTTGGCGAAACCACTCGCATCTTCAGCCAACAAATCAGGTGTATGCAGGATAATATATGTACCGCCCTGGGATGCTTCATTCAGGTAAATATCAAGATTTACAGCCAACGCACGCTCCAACAATACATTCCGAATTTCCACCTGCTGGTAACCGTCTGCCTCAACAACAACCACATACGTGGCCAAAGGGACACTGGAAATACGAAAGGTACCACTGGCCCCTGATCTGGCTTGGATGCCTGTCTGTTTGATCAAAACTCTGGCGTTTGCAATGGGTGCATCGGTTGCCCGGTCTTTGACTTGCCCGGTTAGCGAACCAACTGCCTGCCCGAAAGAAAGCGCCGGCGCTAAAAAACATAACACACAAACCAAGCTGAAACACCTGACGTGTTTAATCACTGCGTCAATCATAATCTAGGCACTACTGAGAAATGTAATGGAAGTGCACGCTACCAGGAAGTCGGGGCAAAGCACGTCGAATTCGGACGAACTACTGAAAAATGTGTCCGCGATCTGCTTCGATGTAAACGACCTTATCATAACAATGCTCCTCAGTTTTCCCTGTCCTTTCATCCCGAAACCTGACAGGTTGCTCCCTGCCTTTCTGCGTCTTATCACTGGCTATGCCGGACGTCTGTCCACCGCATAGCCTATTTGTTTGCCTTGCCATGAAATTTGCTATTCCAGCTTTTCTCCTCTTGTGCGTTTCGTTTTTTGCTGCTGATGTTGTAGCACAGGAATTTACAGGAAATGCAGTCCAGCTACCTACGCAATCCAACACGCATATCCATAGCGATGGGACGTTTTTTCAAACCGGTTCTTTTATCGACTCACCGGATTTCGACCAGGATAGCGAGCCAGATTTCACCAGCCGTGGCGGCTCAGACATTTTCATTTCCAGTCATGCTGCAGATGGATCGCTCAACTGGGTCATTGCAGCCGGCGGTACGGCAGCATCTGAAACGGTCAACGAGGCCGGCGGTGGCACCGTGGTTGGTAATGGCAAACTTTACGTCGCTGGCACCTACGACGGCGCCGCAGATTTTGACGAAGATGAGGTTGATGACATCACTTCTGCCGTACCTGAAACAAGCAGACTTTTCATCGCGCAGTATGAACTCGATGGGACCTTCAACTGGGTCAAACCCATCGGGGACCTCGACGGCTTTGTCAACGGGTTGGTATTCTCAGATAACAGCAATCTGCTTTATCTGGCAGCCACACAACTCGACGAAGCCGGCAACACGGAAGGCACGGGCGTGATGCATGCAGTAGCACTTGACACTGAAGGTGTTGTGCAATGGACATCCAGCACAGCCATTGATGGCACACCGACAACAGGTAACGTGCAGGCAAACGACTTGCTCGTAGATGACCAGGGTCAGCTTCATCTATCCGGCGCATTCAGGGGTAATGTCGATTTTGATGGGGATGGCCCCCTCGACCCGGTAGCAGCTGGCAGCACCCAGTTTGGCCCGCAGGCCCGCGCGTATGTTGCGCAGTACAGCGCATCGGGCACCATCAACTGGATTGATTACGCCGGCGGGACTGGCTCTTCGTTTGCGAACAGTATCGACCTGGATGCAACGGGTGATTTGTATGTGGCCGGTAGCTATGGACTGGGCAACGTGATTTTTGAAAACACAGAAGCAACCTACACAGGCCCAGAGCCGGCGGACAACATGTTTCTCGCCAGATACAACGCCACAGGTGAAGTACAATGGGCTGTATTTCCCAATGCGCTGGTCGACTTTTTCATATTCTCCGGCGTCTACGGCAACGCCGTTGCCGTCTGCCCGAATGAGGAGATTGTTTACGTGGGTGGCTACCTCACCGGATCCGTCGATTTTGATGGAAACGGACAGTATGAAGTTAACACCTTTAGCTTCCCCGCCTATACAGCCGTGTACACCAAAGACGGTATCAACGGTTCAAACTGGACAGCGGGTGCGGATGCAAGCATTCACCAGATCATCCCAACGGGGCCAGAAATGTTCAAGGTCCTGGGCGACTTCAACACCAGCATCGATTTTGACGGTACAGGCGGCGAACCGGCAATGGACGTATTCGGCGGCTCGGGCCGGGGTTATTTTGTGGCTGACTTCACGCGGGTGGGTGACCCCATCCCGGTTGAACTGACTTCTTTTGAAGCAACCGCCAATGGCAGCGCAGCCAGTCTGAAATGGGCTACAGCTTCCGAAACCAACAACGCTGGCTTCGAAGTGCTCCAAGACGGGCAATCGATCACGTTTATCGAGGGCGCCGGCACAACCAACGAGCCGCAGACCTATGCGCATCATATCAATAACTTGCCAGCCGGCACCTATACGTTCCAGCTCAAACAAATCGACTTCGACGGCGCGTTTGAGTTAAGCAACGAGGCACAGTTGACAATCGACCTGACGGGCGCTTATCAACTGGGTAAAGCTTTTCCAAACCCATTCAATCCGCAAACCACTTTCAGTCTTTCAATTGCGCGTGGACAGGATGTTCAAATCACTTTGTTCGATATGCTTGGCCGGCAGGTACAGACGTTGCACAACGGCTTCCTCGAAGCCAACACGCAGCACCGGTTTACCATTGATGGTAGTGGGTTGGCAAGTGGTACGTATTTCTATAATGTGCGTGGTCATCAGTTTACAGCAAGCGAGCACATAACCCTGATGAAGTAGTACACAGTGATATTTATACACTGATGATGATTCAGGCCTCTCAAACCCCCATCAAGAAACCGCGAAGCATGGACCAAAACGGGGTATCCTGTGTATGAAGTAGCCTCTTTGAAGCGGTATAAACCATCACACCCAGCAGCGTATGGCTACTCCAGAAAAGCGAGATTATTTCGGCGCCAAATCCACCTTCGACACCGGAGCGGGAAGCGCGTATTACTACGACCTCAATGCCCTCATCAAGCAGGGTTTTACAGGCATTGAAAAACTGCCGTTCTCTATAAAAGTATTGCTCGAATCCGTCCTGCGTGAGTGTGACGGATTTTTGGTTACCAAAGAAGACGTTGAACGGTTGGCTTCGTACAACCCGAAAGCGCCGGCAAAGGAAGAAATTCCATTCAAGCCTGCACGCGTTCTGCTGCAGGACTTCACGGGTGTACCCGCCGTTGTTGACCTGGCAGCCATGCGCTCTGCGATGGCCCGACTTGGCGGAGACCCGAATGAAATCAACCCGGGCGTCCCGGTTCACCTGATCATCGACCACTCTGTACAGGTTGATGCATTTGGTATGCAAGATGCGCTGCGCATCAACGCTGAAAAAGAGTTTACGCGAAATCGAGAACGCTACGAGTTTCTGCGCTGGGGACAGCAAGCCTTTGATAACTTCTCTGTTGTCCCGCCAGCAAGCGGCATTTGCCACCAGGTTAACCTGGAATATGTAGCGCGAGGCGTTTGGACAAAAGAAGACGCGGACGGCGTCACGGTTTCTTACCCCGACACACTTGTTGGTACTGACAGCCACACCACCATGATCAATGGTCTCGGTGTTGTAGGCTGGGGTGTTGGCGGCATCGAAGCAGAAGCCGTCATGCTCGGACAGCCTATTTACATGTTGATGCCTGAGGTGATCGGCTTCCGTCTGCACGGCGAAATGCCAGAAGGTGCCACGGCAACCGACCTCGTACTCGGCATTGTAGAGATTCTTCGCAAGTATGGTGTCGTAGGGAAATTTGTTGAGTTCTTTGGCCCAGGCCTGAGCAATCTCTCTGTGCCAGACCGCGCGACCATTGCCAACATGGCGCCTGAGTACGGTGCAACCATGGGCTTCTTCCCAATTGATGACGAAACCCTGGCCTTCCTGCGCCGCACCGGCCGGCCAGAAGACCTCATCACAATGGTTGAACGCTACACCAAAGCGCAAGGCCTCTTCCGTACCAATGACACCCCCGACCCGGAATACCTGGATGTTCTGGAGCTCGACATGAGCACGGTTGTCCCGAGCCTTTCCGGCCCGAAGCGGCCGCAAGATCGGATCACGCTGCCGGGCATGCAGGGAGACTTTGCCAAGTCGCTCACGACGCCACCGGGACCACGTGGCTTTGGCCTCAGAGAGGATGCGCTGGACAACACCGGCAAGTACAAAGACGACGCCGGCAACGAACTCGACATGAAACACGGTGATGTTGCTATTGCTGCCATCACCAGTTGCACCAACACCAGCAACCCGTCGGTAATGATCGGCGCCGGCCTTGTGGCCAAGAAAGCCATTGCGCGCGGCCTGAAAGTCAAGCCATACGTAAAAACCAGCCTTGCGCCAGGATCAAAGGTGGTAACAGAATACCTGCATGCAGCAGGACTCCTGCCTTACCTCGACCAACTCGGCTTCAACCTTGTCGGTTACGGTTGCACAACGTGTATTGGTAACTCTGGCCCGCTGCCGGAGCCCGCTGCAAACGCCATTAGAGAAGGCGACCTGATTGTTTCGGGTGTGCTTTCTGGAAACCGTAACTTCGAAGGTCGTATCCACCAGTTGGTACAGGCCAACTTCCTGGCGTCACCGCCACTCGTCGTTGCATTCGCCCTCGCAGGCACGGTTGATATCGACCTCAGCAAAGATGCTATTGGTCAAGATGAAGCCGGCAACAACGTCTACCTCAAAGACATCTGGCCAACCAACGCAGAGGTTCAGGATGCGGTAAACCAGTTCCTTACACCCGACATGTTCAAGCAGGAATATGACGGTATTGAGACGTCCAACGAAGACTGGAATAGAATCAAAATTCCAGAAGGATCGATCTACGACTGGAACGCGGATTCCACTTACATTCAGGAGCCGCCGTTCTTCGCCGGCCTGACGCCCGAAACACCTGTGATCCAGTCTATTGATGGCGCACGGGTCATGGCTATCCTCGGCGACTCAACCACAACCGATCATATTTCCCCAGCCGGCGCAATCAAACCTGATGGCCCTGCAGGAAATTATCTAACCGACAAAGGCGTGAAGTTTTTGGACTTCAACTCCTTCGGTTCTCGGCGTGGTAATCACGAAGTGATGATGCGCGGTACGTTTGCAAACATCCGCATCAAAAACAAGCTGGTACCAGGCACAGAAGGTGGTATCACCAAGAACCTGATGTCTGGCGAAGTACAGCCGATTTACGACGCGAGCATGGAATACCAGGACGCCGGTATCCCGCTGGTTGTCCTCGCTGGTAAAGACTACGGCATGGGATCCAGCCGCGACTGGGCTGCCAAAGGCACCATCCTGCTCGGTGTAAAGGCTGTGATTGCTGAAAGCTTTGAGCGCATCCATCGCTCCAACCTGATCGGTATGGGCGTGCTGCCTTTGCAGTTCGCTGATGGCGAAACACCAACTTCACTCGGACTCGACGGGTCAGAAACCTTCAGCATTCCTGTGACAGATGACGTGAAGCCCCGGCAAAACATCCAAGTCACAGCGACCAAAGCAGATGGCTCAACTGTCAGCTTTGCTACACGCTGCCGGCTCGACACGCCTGTTGAAGTAGATTACTACCGCAACGGTGGTATCCTGCATTACGTACTCCGGAATTTCCTGAATACGTCTTCCGTTGAAGCCTAAGCCGTTTCGACAAAAGTCTGGTACTATAAAAAACCCGCAGTCGCCTGACGCTTCTGCGGGTTTTTTTGTGGTTAGGAGTTAGGAGTTAGGAGTTAGGAGTTAGGAGTTAGGAGTTAGGAGTTAGGAGTTATTGGATTTTCCTTCGATATTCGGAGTTCCTTGCTCGATATTCAACCCCAGCGCCCATCCGCAATCAATTCTCTTTCCCAACAAGCTTTGCGCCCCAGGGACAGTATACTTCTACGCTCTCCAGCCAGTAAGTCAAATCGTTTTCAACAAAACTGGGGCGGCCGTCGCATAGCTCTATAGCCAAATCAGGAAACGTGATTTCGCCAGGATTCAGGTGCCAGCTGTACGGCGCATTAAAACCGCCGTCGCCAGCGATGATGGGACCGTGTACAATTTTGTTGATGCCGGCGCTGAGCAAAGAATCTGCTTGCTGCTCAATTTTGGGATCGTTGATTTTGATACGGAACGTCTCGCCACCGCCAGTCTCAACGATGAATACAGGTATTTCGTCTTCCATCAAGGTGCTGTCGCAACCAGCCATAATGAACAATAGCGCAATCGCACCCGGGAGACATTTTATCATGCGATACATCATTCTCTATTTTTTAGCTCAATAATATTCAAAGTGGTGGTTAGACAATCCTTGTTCTCGTATCATTCCACAGATTATTCTCTGGAATCCAGAACAACTTTTAGCCATGGCCTCACGTCGTCAGTTTATCAAAATCGGTTCACTGGGTAGTATTGCTGCATCCAGTATCTCTCTTTCAGCCTGTGCAAACCAGGAATCGCCTGCGGTGACTCCTGTAAAACCGGTAGTGATTTCAACCTGGAATCATGGTATTGCTGCAAATGAAGGCGCCTGGGAAATTTTGGCTGCCGGTGGTGGTGCACTTGATGCTGTTGAAGCCGGCGTACGCGTAACCGAATCTGATCCTGATGTGCATACGGTAGGCATTGGCGGCCGGCCCGACCGCGATGGACACGTTACGCTAGATGCCTGCATTATGAGTCCGAGTGGCGACTGTGGATCGGTAGCTTTCCTGCAGCACATCAAAAACCCGATTTCGGTCGCGCGTAAAGTGATGGAAGAAACCCCACACGTGATGCTGGCAGGAGAAGGTGCACTCGAATTTGCGCTCGCACAAGGTTTCGAAAAAGAAAACCTGTTGACCCCAGATGCCGAAGCAGCCTGGAAGAAATGGCTAGAGGAAGCACCTGAAGACGTACGCGCAGAAATTAATGTGGAAAACCACGATACCATTGGCATGCTCGCGCTGGACGAAAACGGGGATATGGCGGGCGCCTGTACAACAAGTGGCGCATCATGGAAATTGCATGGCCGCATCGGTGACTCGCCAATCATTGGCGCCGGCCTGTTTGTAGACAATGAAGTCGGCGGCGCATGCGCAACCGGTTGGGGAGAAGCAGTAATCCGCGTCGTTGGCTGCCATCTCGTGGTAGAGTTTATGCGGCAGGGTAACTCGCCCGAAGAAGCTTGCCGGCTTGCTGTTGAACGGGTCATCAGCAAAAATCCGGACTACCGCGACATTCAGGTGGGCTTTCTTGCGCTCAACAAAAACGGTGAGTATGGCAGCTACTGCATCCAGCCTGGTTTTGATTACGCGGTGTATGACAACAACGACGGCAACCGTCTGATCGACGCACAAAGCCGGCTGTAACTGTTACCCGGTCGGACAGCCCAGCGCACGTAGAGCATAATTCTCAGTCAGTCGGGTGCTTTGCTGGTGCATACCATTACGGCCGTAGTTCTGCCGCGTAAGCACAACAACTGCATCAAGCTCAGGCAGCATCAGCACGTTATTCCCACCATTTCCCGACATGTAAGGCGCCTCCTGCGGGCCACAGTCCGTCTGCCATGCCCGCCGCCAGAACTGATACCCGTATTTTTGGAATGGATTTGCGACAACGATGGGAGACGTGGCCTTTTGCACCCAGGATGCAGGGATTACCTGTGTATTGCCCCAGACGCCGTCATTCAACACCATAAGTCCAATTTTTGCAAGATCACGCGCACGCAGCCTGAGGCCGCCGCCTGTCATATATTCACCGGTTGGAGAACGGCTCCATTGCCAGGTTTCAATGCCAAGCGGGTCAAAGAGGTGTGCTTTAAAAAACGCATCCAGCGTTTGGCCTGATACGCGCTCAATCACTTGCCCCATCAAGAAAGAACCAGCGGTACAGTAAGCAAACGCGCCGCGTCCGTTTTCATCGCGCTCATATGCTTCGCGAGCAGGAATATCCACCGCCCAGCGGGACCAACTGCGCAGCGGGTACATGTTTGCCTCATTCCCAGGACTTGTGCCTTCATTGTCGTTGCACGCCAACGCAGATGACATTGAAAGCAAATCAGCAACCGTAACTTGTTGCTTCAACGGACTGTCATTTTCAACAGGAGCAAGATCTGGCAACAAGGGAAAAACGAGCTGATCCTCTGCGAGCAAACCAGCCTCAATAGCAACACCCGCCATGAGCGCCGTCAATGATTTGGTAGCCGAACGGGTGTCGTTTAACAACAATTCGTCACCATAACCAAAGTATCCTTCATAGATAAGTTTACCGTCTTGCAGCAAGAGCACACTGGTTGTATTGGGAAAAGAATCAGCCATAATGGCTCGCTCCATTTCAGCAAAAATGGCATCTTGCGCAGCAGATAGCGGTGCATCTGCCAAAGCGAGCCCAGGAATTTGCTGACGCTTATCCTGCGCTTGCAGGCATCCGGTAGTAAAGAGTGCCAGCAATAGCAGTGTGTAGTATGAAAGACGCATGGCAGAATGCAATTTTCTATAGCAAGGGGGAGGGCCCATTTTACGACTTCAACGTACCTAAGGTTACGATTAAACACCCCAGCCGCCACCGCCCGGCGTTTCGATACGCAGACATTCTCCTTCCTTGAACCGTCTGGAAAACTTAGATGGCAGGGTTATTTGCTCGCCATTTGCTTTGACAAGTGTGTTTACCCCACTACTTCCTGATTCGCCGCCGGCAAGCCCAACCGGCGCAATGGCCCGCCGCTCGCTAAGCATGGTAGCCGTAACATCTCGTAAAAAGAGGTATTCGCGCACCACACCGCGCCCGCCTCGCTGCCGTCCACCGCCCGCGCCATCTTTTCGTAAGGTGTACGTGTTGAGCCGAAAAGGGAAAGCCATTTCCAATGCCTCAACGGGTGTATTTAACGTGTTAGACATATGAACATGCACCCCATCAAGCCCGTCAGCATACGCAGTTGCGCCCATGCCGCCGGCAATGGTTTCGTAGTAGGCAAACGGACGCCCGTCAGCAAGCTGCCCCCCGATCGTCAGGTTATTCATGGTACCTTGCGACCCCGCCGGCACCTGATTTGGCAATGCCTGCGCAAGCGCACCAAAAGCTGTGTCCACAATGCGCTGTGAAGTCTCAACGTTACCGCCGGCTACAGCTGCCGGCGGCGTGGCATTTACAACACAACCGTTCGGCGCCTTTACATGCACGGCTGAAAAACATCCACTATTTACCGGAATCTCTTCGCCGGCCAGGCTAATAACTACATAGTAACACGCAGACTGGGTAATACTCAGTACAGCATTTAGTGAACTCTGGTCTGCTGCCCCTGTACCTTCGAAGTCAAAGGTAATGCTGCCTCCATCAATCGTTACGCACAGCACAACAGGTACCCGGCTGGCTGGCTCCTCAGCATCAAGCTCGAGGTAGTCGGTATAGCGATAGACCCCATCCGGCCACTGGGAAATTGCAGCGTGCACGAGCTTTTTGCTATAGGCCTGCACATGGCCGGCATACGCCTGTACTTCTTCGATGCCGTAGCGGGTGGCCAATTCCTGTAATCGACGCGCGCCAACAGCATGCGCTGCACGTTGCGCCGAAAGGTCGCCCTTTCGCTCTTCAGGGGTACGTACATTGCGCAATACGAGGCGTAATAAATCTGCATTTAATTGCCCGGCCGTGTAAAGCCGGACGGGCGGGATGATCAATCCTTCCTGGTAGATTTCGGTAGATAGCGGCAGCGACCCGGGTGTCATGCCGCCGATATCAGCATGGTGCGCACGACTGGCAATGAAGAATTTTGGCCGATCTCTCTGCCCATCAACAAACACGGGAGAAACCAGCGTAACGTCGGGTAAATGCGTTCCGCCCTGATAAGGATCATTGAGCATAACCACATCGCCCGGCTGCCAATCGGGAAAGGTTTGCAGGGCAGCTTCGACGCTTGCCGGCATCGCCCCCAGATGAACAGGAATATGAGCAGCCTGCGCTACCATGCTGCCGGCTTCATCAAACACAGCGCAGGAAAAATCGAGGCGCTCCTTAATGTTTGGCGAGTAGCTGGTGCGCTGCAATGTGACACCCATTTCCTCAGAAACACCCGCAAACCGGTGCTCATATAGCGTTAACAGTACAGGATCCATGTTTCGCAATTTGTTTCCTTGATTTACGGCTTATCCACTACCCACAAAAACACCCACATCACGTAGTGTAAAATGTGGATAACTTGTGGAATTAACTTTGATCCATTCTTCACTAACTCTCATTTGATTTTGAATAAGTGTTTGTTTTAATGCACTTTAGGCCATAATCACAGTTTTAACATATGTTAGATGTGCATCCCTACAAACACGTGTTTTTTTGTGGATAAGGTGTGCCTAAACGTTCATATCATCCTAAAGCGCATCATCCTCGCGCCAAAGGTGGATGCTATTGTGCGCATCAACCTCCATCCGCCATAGTCCAGATATCACCAGTGTAGTATCATATTGGCACACAATGGTGGGTCCGGATAGCGTATTGCCAGGTTGCAAGCGGTTGCGATCATACAATGGGACGATATCGGGCTGCGCTGCCCCAAACCAAACCCGAGCATTTCCTGCCATAGCACCCGATGCATCTGGCGCTCCCAACGACATTGCCGGTAGTTCCGGACGCGCGCCAGGTTGCCGGCCAACAACCCGCAATGTAACCACCTCAACCCGATCATCTTCAAGCGCATACCCATAGCGCTGCCTGTGCAAGGCATGAAAAGAAGTTACTGCCTCTTGCAGAGATTCCAGCACATAAGAATCATCCAACAGCGTATCCAATGGTGCAGTCAATTCAAACGCTGCGATAAAGCCGGCTTCTATCTCATACCCTTGCCCCCGATACCGCATCTCTAATAACGCCGACAAAACAGGCTCCTCCTTGCCAGGCGCAACAAGCACCTGTTGCACCTGCTCCGCAAGGGCCAGGAGACCAGCTTTCAAACCTACCAGATCTTCTCGCAATACCTGGTATGTCTGTAGTACCGACTGGGAAGACTCATACGTCACATCTGCCATCAATAAACCCAGTGCACTTAACACACCGGGATAGCGCGGGATCAGAATATGCCGCATGCCAAGGGCCTCCGCCAGTGCACAAGCGTGCAAGGGGCCGGCACCTCCGAAAGGCACCAGGGTGTAATTCCTCGGATCATATCCTTTTTCAACAGAGACTTTCCGAACAGCGCGCTCCATGGTTGCATTTGCAACTTGCACAATCCCTAACGCGGCGGCCTCTATGGTTACATTCAACTTGTCCGCCATAGGCTTCAAGGCCTGGCGTGCCAGATCCAGGTTGAGGCTCAGGGTCGCCGTACCTCCCAGAAAGGCGGCTGCGTCCAACCTGCCCAATACCAGGTTGGCATCGGTTACTGTGGGCAGCGCTCCTCCTCGCCCATAACATGCAGGACCAGGAACCGCGCCGGCACTTTCGGGGCCAACCCGCAACACGCCCCCAGCATCAACACTTGCAATAGAGCCACCGCCAGCACCCACAGTATGTATGGCCGTCGATGGAAATCGCAGCGGCAGGCCAGCAATTTCGCCTTCCGAAGTACGCGGTAACACACCCGGGCAAAGCGCAACGTCCGTACTGGTGCCTCCCATGTCAAACGTAATGATCTGGGGAGCCTCAGATTGCATGGCCGTACGCGCCACATCAAAAGCACCGACAATGCCGCCCGCAGGCCCACTGAGCACAAGCCGCGCAGCCTGGGCTGCAGCTTTCTCAAGTCCGATTGCCCCGCCACTCGACTGCATAACCCGGACCGGGCGATCTCCGAGTGCAGATTTCAGCCGGCCCAGGTAGTTTGCAACCAGTGGCTGAACGTACGCATTGATCACCGTTGTTGCCGTACGCTCATACTCCCGATACTCAGGCAACAACTGGCTGCTAACCGACAGATGAATTCCAGGAAGCCGCGTACGCAAATAGGCTGCTGCTTCTCGCTCATGCGCCGGATGCAAAAAAGAAAAAAGAAACACCAGCGCAACACTCTCAACCTCTTCAGCAATAAGCACCGCTACCGCTGCATCGAGTGTGGCCACATCCAACGGCTTCAATACACGCCCTTCAGCATCTACCCGCTCAGCAGCCTCTAACCGCAAAGACTCCGGCACAAGGGAGGGGCGGCGCTGCTGCCCCAGGCGATACAGATGCGGCCTGTTCTGCCGGCCAATCGCCAGGACATCAGCAAATCCTTCTGTTGTCAGCAGGGCGGTTCGTGCACCACGGTATTCAAGCAAGGCATTGGTGGCAACGGTCGTCCCGTGCACAACAGCTGCATGCTCCGAGACCCCAAGCGCGTCAATGCCGGCCAAAATACCTGTACTCTGATCTTCCGGGGTTGTTGAGACTTTTTGCACAACGAGGCGCCCCTCTCTCAGCCAGACAAAATCAGTGAATGTACCACCAACATCGATACCTACCAGCTCTGCTTCGGGCGACTTGCTTCCCGCATTCATAAACAATCCTCTTTCTTAACGGACGCCAATTCCCAACATCTATGTATTTCCCCTACCTGTTTCTCCCTCCTACACCTGGTTGCGATGAACACAGTCCTTGTTCAAAAGCGTTTACTTGCATTGTTACTCACAGGCATCTGAAGATACGGAAGTCTATGCTGTTTATGATGGCCACGTACCGTACCTCGACGTCCATCTCAAAGATAGTGAACCCCGGAGGTATTCTCGGCTACAAAAAGCAACGCGACGGGGCGCTTGTGTCCGATTATCGGTTTATATGGATCCTGCCAGGATTCTGCTGCGCGCCCTCGAAACGGGTGCTGCAATCAAGGTAAACTATACCCATAGGTTTTAGAAGATCAGCGGCCTATGTCGTAAACGCCCGGGTGCCTGCGCATTTATAGTTGAATTTATCAATTATCATCTGAACCATTAGGCATCCACGCTCGGCACACACATCATGTACTCAAAAATTTCCATCTTTTCCTTTTTCATTCTACTTGGCATACAAAGCTGTAAATCACTTGAACCAGTTACCTGGATCCTCGAACCCACAATCGACACCAGCGAGATATGGGACACAAACAAGGATCCAAATGAACCCGTGCTTTCACTGAACTGTGTTAACACGTTCGGCGCAAATCACTTGATGACCGGCCTGGCCGGCTTCAAAGAACCTGCAACCAATTTAGACCGGTTTATGGCGCGGCTGATTGTAGATTGCGTTGAACATATCGAGTTTGGCGGCAAGTATCTTCACCGCCCGATCGACAATCAGAATCCAACCGTACTCACAACTTACCTGTCTTTCAGGACCGGCTCTTCTGAGCAGCCTATTGACCTGGAGTCTGGGCAGCTGCCGATTGGACTTGCAGTCACCCACACCAACAATAATTACGTCAAGAACTTGCAGTTTCTCTATGTAACAGAAAATCAGGGTATCCTTTCTGATTACACAGATCCAGATTACACAGCCGAAACGATTACCGATTACCCGGCTTATCCCCGGCTACAGCTTGTTGGCACAAACCCCCATGTAACCTTCCTGCAATGCGGTTCGCAGGAAGTAATGACGGGTATCCGGGTTCGACAGAATTCGAACAATGGGAAGATCAGGATGGTGGGTATACACTGTCAGCTGTTGCGCAGAGACGAAAGCGCTACACCGGAGTCTTAATAATTTAATAGCGCCCGGCCCATTTTACTGCAAGCAGCGTAACTCCCCGAGGGTTGCGCTGCTTTTTTATGGGGTACCATTTTACGTGAGGCACACACCCAATTATTGAGGCACTTTCTTTTTCCTTAGGATCTTTTTGTTTGTAGATTGGCGTTCTTTACAACAACGCGCCGTATTTCTTCAGATAAATTGATACATGAACTACCTGAAAAGCTTGCTACTGTTTGCGTTGCTCCTGCCAGGATACGCGTTCGCACAGTCTCCCAACATAGATGTTTTGCACTACGCCTTTCACCTGACACTGACTGATGAGAGTAATAACATCACCGGGCGCACCGCCGTCACCGTCAAATTCACGGCATCAAACGTGGGCTCTTTTGCGCTCGACTTGATTGGCATTGATGGCTCGGAGCGTACAGGCATGCGGATAGCTTCCGTGACGCACAACAAGGAAGCACTTGCTTTCGATCACACAGATGACCGCGTAACAATTACCCTTCCGGCGCCCGCGAACAAAGACGATGAGCTAACCTTTATGATTAGCTACACAGGAACGCCGGCTGACGGCTTGTTCATCTCCAAAAACAAATACGGCGAGCGCACCTTCTTTGGCGACAACTGGCCCAACCGGGCACGGCACTGGCTTCCTTCAAATGACCATCCATCAGACAAAGCAACGATGGAGTTTATTGTCACTGCCCCAAACCACTACCAGGTTATTGGGAGCGGAGTTATGATTGAAGAAAGTGACTTGCTCGATGGCAATCGGCTGACCCATTGGTCTACCAAGATCCCGATCCCTACCAAAGTAGCGGTCATTGGTGCCGCGCAATTCGCAATCCAGCACGACGAACCCTACAACGGCTTCCCGATCCAGCACTGGGTATATCCCCAAGACCGCGAAGCCGGCTTCCACGACTTTGGCGTCACGCACGATATGATGAAGTTCTTCGAGGACAACATCGGGCCCTATTCATACGAGAAACTGGCCAATGTTCAGTCGAAAACCCGCTATGGCGGTATGGAAAACGCCAGCAACATCTTCTACAGTGAGAACTCAATAAGCGGCGAACGCACCAACGAAGGCCTTGTGGCACATGAAATAGCCCACCAGTGGTTTGGCAATTCAGCAACTGAATCGGACTGGCAACACATCTGGCTCAGCGAAGGGTTTGCTACCTACTTCACGCAGTTGTATATGGAGCACGCTTATGGGCGTGAGCGTATGGTCGAAGGCATGGCAAGAGCACGTCAATCTGTACTCGGCTTTTACAACAGGGTGCCAAATGCACCGCTCGTAAACCCGACAATCACGGACCCCAATCAGCACCTGAACTCCAACAGTTACCAAAAAGGGGCGTGGGTACTACACATGCTGCGCCATACCATAGGTGACGACGCGTTTTGGGCCGGCATCCAGCTCTACTACAAATCGCACCGCAACAGCAATGCCTCCTCGGCCGACTTGCAGCGTGCCATGGAAGCAGCCTCCGGCTCAGACCTAACCTCTTTCTTCCAACAATGGCTTTACCAGCCGGGCCAGCCGATGATCGAAGCCAGTTGGACGTACAATGCAAACAAAGGAGAACTGGCCCTGACCGTTGCGCAAACCCAGGACGGCCCCTTGTTCAAAACACCGCTGGAAATTGGCATCTACAGGCCTGACGGTTCTATGTCCTTAACCACGATGATGCTGGAAAAGAAAACAGAAACCGTGGCAATCCCGCTTAAAGCAGCACCGGCATCCGTTGAACTGGACCCGAAAACCTGGTTGCTGGCCGGCATCACGATCAACGAACAGTAATCCGTTGAATCCAGAAATTGCCCTTTACACCCTCGACCTCATTGGCACCTTTGTATTTGCCGTTTCGGGGGCACTCAAAGCAACCAAATACGACCTCGACCTGCTTGGCATCATCGTGCTTGCCATCTTAACCGGGGTAGGCGGCGGCATTGTGCGAGACGTATTACTGGGGGCTACACCGCCGGCGGTTTTTCAGGATGAGCTATTCCTGATTGTATGTGCGCTCGGAGCCTTGCTTGTATTTCTTGCCTCGTCCCACATTGAGCCCTGGTGGCACCGCATGATGATTGCTGATGCCATCGGGCTCGGCGTATTTGCCGCAATTGGTGCATCTAAGGCGCATTCATTCGAACTTGGCCCGCTGGGCATCATCATGATGGCTGGCCTAACGGCGACGGGCGGCGGCGTCATCCGAGACATGCTAGTCCGAGAGATTCCTGCTGTAATTCAAAAGGACTTCTATGCCACTGCGGCACTTGCCGGCGGGTTATCTTTTTTGCTGATGGGCGCCCTAGGATTCGGCCCCACCACACAGCTTATCACAACAGCACTCATTACAATCGGACTGCGTTTCTTTGCCATGTTCTCCCGGCTAAACCTGCCGCGTGCTCGAAAAAAACCCGGAGCCGGATGACAACTCCACACATCCGGCCCAGGGTCGAGGGGAAAACTACCTTACAAGTACCAGTTTGTGTGTATGCCGGCCTGCAGGAGAAGTCATAACAAAAAAGTAGATGCCATTGGCCGCCGGCGCTCCAGCATCCGTTGTGCCATCCCAGACCAACTCAGCAACGCGGCCATTTACCGAAGCCGGACGAAGTAGCGCAACACGTTGCCCCATCGTATTGAAAATCTCAAACGTGACCGCTTCAAAATCCACCACTTCAGGAAAGGTCACTGTGATGGTTACATGCGACACAAACGGATTTGGATACGCATCAATATTGACGGACATCTCTCCTGGCACTTCATCATCAACAGAAGTAACCAGTGCTGTTTCGTCTTCACATTCATCCCCACAGGGTTCTTGCTCGTTCACGCCGGGCTCCAGCGCCAGAAACGCGGTATACAGCGAAATTACGCGGGCTCCCAGGCTAAACTCGATGATGTCCACAATGGTATTGTCATCTTGTTGACGCTGCTCCAACGCGTCGATCTGATTGCCTGTCCAATACGCTACCAGCGTGCTGTCCGACGTTGATACTTCTTCACCCACGATATCAATTTGATTCGAGAATGGTTCAGCATCAAAAACACCCGAGGCCTGAATAACAAACGGTGTATCACCAAGATAACGGCCAACCTGGGTAACTGCTGAATGCAAGGGAATAACATCTGCAATCTGGCTGGTTGTATGGGTAAAGCGGCCGTACGTAAAGCCGCTCTGCAAGCTCGCGTAAAGGTCGAAAGCCTCAACGCCTCCGTCAGCGCCGGCTAGCAGTTCGCGTGAAAGGGTGGAAAGGGGTTTGCCATCTCGGATCGTCACAAATTGACCACCGCTTTCCCGGGCCAAAGCAGCGTAAAGCAAGCTATTACCCGCATGAAAAATTCCATTATCACGGGTTGTTGTCAACCTGTCATTAGCAAGATCTGCAAACAGCATCACAGGCAGCGGCTCGGGTGCACTCAGCGCAACCAAATCAGCCATCAGCCGGTCGGAAACCTGTTTATCCCCCAACGCATCCGTACTGGAAATCACAAACAGACTGCCTTCTACGCCCAGGTCATTCACAAAGGCGATACCGTTTGCCAGCATGGCCGGCAGGTTGGAATAGTTGGCAAGAACGGTCTGGTCGAGGGTATCAAACACCCCATCGATGGCATCAGGCGTTGCCGGCAGCCAGGTTTCGCTTGCGCGTCGTATATCAGCCTGGGAGTAGATTACAGTAAATTGGTCCGTTGGCGCGAGGTTATCTTTGAGCGCCTGCCGCAAGATGAGCAGCATTTCTTCCAACGCAACGGTGGTACTGGCAGTACTGAAGTCGATCAGCACAGCTACGTTCCGCTGAGGATTGCCATCGAGTGAAAACACGGCCGGTAAATAGGCAAGCTGGTAAAATCCGTCTTCTTCAGTATCCAGGTTACTCATGAAAACACCGGACTCCAGGGGGGCTTCAAAAGAAAGTGTCGTTAATCCCTTACGCTCAGAAGGCTCTAGTTGCATGCGATGATACATACCAAAACCCTCGTCACTAAGCGTTTCCACAGTGACATCAGGACGTTCCAATAAGCGCGGTGCGGTCCAGTGCTCACCCGGCCAGGCGAGAATATTTACGGTTTCAATTTCATGCCGGGAATCCTCCAACCAGTCGAACGGCAGCGGAATATGCATATCGGTGAGCGTCCAATCTACCGGAACCAGATAGGTCAGCTTTACCTTTCGCGGCATGTCGTTTCGCATGGGAAACACGCGAAGTTCATACTGGGTCTGGTTTTTCTTCGTAAGCAGCGATGGATCACGATTCCGGTTGACAATTCCCTCATAAATCTCTGTTGCTGTCCAACGGTCGATGAGTTGGGCGCGCATGATTTGATCCCCTACCCACAGCCAGGAATCAGTCATAATAGCGTCATCTGGCAGCTCAAATCGAAATTCAACCTCCAAATTTTCAGCCCCGCTGAAAGCTGCACCGCGTGACGAAAACGTCAGGTAAACACCTACCTCTGCGTAAATTCCTTTTGGCCTAACAGAAAAAGTAGCCTCTTCGATCGTGCCAGGACGTTGATCCCAATTACGTTGGGGATTAAGTACCATCAGATGGTTATAGTCTGATTGGGCAAACACCGGCACGGTTAGCACCGTCATTGTTAGCAGCGCAATGGTTAGCGCCGGCATCAGCAGCGTGCGTATAAATTTTTTCATGGAATTCAGGGTGAACACGTGATTGGGTACATCAACCGGCCTCCTGTACCCTGTAGATTATTTTTACACCTGCTTCTGACGTGTACACAATACACCCTCAAAAACGGTTAAAACAGGCTAATTTGGCCGCATATTTCTTTATTTCCAAAGGCTGTGCCTGAATATGCAATCCACATCATCCTGTAAGATTTGCAGTGAAATTGATGGGTAGAAATACGATATTCTTATATCCCGCAGCATAACAAACAGCCACCCATGTCCTACCGCCGCCTGGTACCGATTGTCTGCCTGCTCGCGCTTCTTGGAGCTGCAGCTTTTTACTGGACGCAGCCGGCGCCTGTCCAATACAATGCAGACATACGCCCCATCTTCAACAACAAGTGCATCGCCTGCCACGGAGGGGTCAAACAATCGGGTGGATTCAGTGTGCTTTTTGAAGAGGAAGCCTTCCAGCCAGCTGAGAGTGGCGAACTTGCGATTGTGCGCGGCAAACCAGACGAAAGCGAACTGATTCGACGGGTGAACCATGCCGATCCCGAGGAGCGGATGCCGGCAGATCATGACGCGCTTTCAAACGATGAAATCGAAAAACTGCATGACTGGATTGAAGCCGGCGCAAAATGGGAAACGCACTGGGCCTACATCAAACCCGATCGCGATATCGAGCCGCCCAACATGGGCAACGACTGGGTTAAAAACGGCATCGATGGCTTCACCCTCGAAACCCTGCGGGCCAACGACCTGAAGCCGGCGCCCCAGGTATCTCGGGAAAAGCTCATCCGCAGGGTAACCCTTGACCTCACAGGGCTTCCCCCAACGCTTGACGCCGTTGCCAGCTTCACAACAGACACCAATCCTGATGCATACGAAAAAGTTGTGGATGCACTGCTTGCCTCTCCGCGCTTTGGTGAGCGATGGGCAAGTATGTGGCTTGACCTCGCACGCTACGGTGACTCGCAGGGCTACCAGAAAGACCCACGCCGCATTATCTGGGCCTACCGCGACTGGGTGATTACGGCCCTCAACAACAACATGCCGTTCGATCAATTTACCATCGAGCAACTGGCCGGCGACTTGCTCCCCGACCCTACCACCGACCAAATCCTGGCCACGGCCTACCACCGCAACACAATGAGTAATGACGAGGGGGGCACGGACGACGAAGAATTTCGGGTCACAGCTGTACTCGACCGCGTCAACACTACTTTTGAAGTCTGGCAAGGCATCACCATGAGTTGCGTGCAATGCCACAGCCATCCCTACGACCCTTTCAAACACAAAGAGTACTACGAGCTATACGCCTTTTTCAACAACACAGCTGATGCTGATAAAGGCCATGAAAAACCATTGCTACGCGCATTTAGCCCGGCACACCGGGATGAACTGGAAAAACTTATTTCCTGGTTCGAAAAAAACTGTGCTATAGATGTAAACGAAGCAGAAAAGGATAATCCAGCAACCTCGCTTGTTGAACGCTATGACCGCATCATTGCCATAAGCGAAGATCCTGATGCCCGTTGCGCCAAAGCCATGGAGCTACCAAACTGGCAGGAACGGCTTGCCAGACTAAAATCGCTTGCGCCTCCCAAAACGCCCGTAATGCGCGAGCTCCCGCCAGATAGCAGCAGAACATCACAGCTTTTTGACCGGGGTAACTGGCTGGTATTGGCCGACACGGTCCAACCGGGCGTGCCGGCTTCGTTGGCTCCCATGCGCCCAGCATACCCGTCGAACCGACTTGGGCTCGCACAGTGGCTTGTTGACGCTGACAATCCCTTAACTGCCAGGGTAATAGCAAACCGTTTTTGGGAGCAAATATTCGGGATCGGCATCGTCGAAACCCTTGAAGACTTCGGTTCACAAGGCGCCCAACCAAGCCACCCGGAATTACTCGACTGGCTGGCGGTAGAATTTCAATTTGAACTCGACTGGGATATTAAGGCATTGCTCAAAACGATTGTGATGTCGGCGACTTACCAGCAAGACAGTGCGGTTTCGCCTGATCTGCTCGAAAAAGATCCAGCAAACAGGTTGCTGGCGCGTGGCCCCCGCTACCGCCTGGGCGCAGAACAAATCCGAGACCAGGCGCTGGCTGTTGGCGGGCTCCTGAGCGAAAAAATGTATGGTCCAAGCGTCATGCCCCCCCAGCCGGCAGGCACATGGCAAGTCATTCGTAACGTGATGCGCTGGGAAAACGCCAAAAACGAAGATCGGTACCGCCGAGCGCTCTACACGTACTGGCGGCGATCCAGTCCATACCCTTCCATGATTTCGTTTGATACGCCAAGCCGTGAATTCTGTGTTTCGCGGCGTATCCGTACCAATACGCCTTTACAAGCGCTGGTCGTGCTCAATGACACGGTTTACGTAGAAGCAGCTGTTGGCCTTGCCCAGCGCATGCAACAGGAAGCCGGCCCTACGCCTGCTGAGCAATTGCATCACGGCTTGCAACTGGCCCTTGCTTACCCACCGTCCGAAATGCAGCACAATACCCTCGAGACTTTTTACAACAACACACGCGCCCACTACGACCAGCACCCGGAAGCAATTACCGCGCTTGTGCCGGATACTTTATCCCAAGAACCTGCAACAGCTGCACTGATCAACGCCGCCAACGTCATCCTCAATCTGGACGAATTCCTTAATAAACCGTGATGAACTACTTCGAAGAGATTATTGCTCGCCATCAACGGTACCTGACACGCCGGCACTTCCTGCGTGACGCAACACTCGGACTCGGGTCGATTGCACTGGGCTCAATGATGGGATGTCGCACCGATACACTTGACACTGCTGATACGGCGCGGGACATGAGCCGGCCGCTGATGACGCGGGCTGCACATTTTGCGCCCAAAGCCAAGCAAGTCATTTTCCTGCACATGGCCGGCGCGCCGTCACAACTGGAGCTTTTTGACTTCAAACCAGCGCTGCATCAATACGATGGGCAGGATTGCCCCGACTCGTTTCTTGAAGGCAAACGGTTTGCCTTCATCCAGGGCGTCCCCAAACTGCTCGGACCGCAAACGAGCTTCAAACAATATGGAAAATCTGGCGCATGGGTCTCTGAACTATTTCCCCATTTCGCCGAAGTAGTCGACGAGGTCGCATTCCTCAAAGCCGTTCATACGGATGAATTTAACCATGCGCCGGCGCAGCTCTTTATGCATACGGGCAGCCCTCGTCATGGCCGACCAAGTATTGGCTCGTGGGTAACGTACGGTCTTGGCTCAGAAAACCAGAATCTACCCGGTTTTGTCGTGCTGGTCTCAGGACAATCAGCACCGAGCGCCGGCAAAAGTGTTTGGGGGAGTGGATTCTTGCCTTCCGTTTACCAGGGTGTGCAATTTCGGTCTCAGGGCGACCCGGTACTCTACGTATCGGACCCCAATGGTATCGACCGCAGCGTTCGAGAAGAAGCCATTGCCACCATCAACAAACTCAATCACATCGAGCACGAAACCATAGGCGATCCGGAGACGCTATCGCGGATTTCACAGTATGAAATGGCATTCCGGATGCAGATGACGGTGCCCGAAGCAATGGACATTGCCTCAGAAAGCGAAGCAACCCACGCTGCGTATGGCACGGCGCCAGGCAGCACATCTTTTGCCAACAACTGCCTGCTTGCCCGCCGCCTGGTAGAACGGGGGGTACGGTTTGTTCAGCTATTTCATCGCGGGTGGGACTCGCATGGAAGCAACGAATTTGAAGCCCTCGAAGGCGGCTTTCTAAAACGGTGCGAAGAGGTTGATAAACCGATGACCGCGCTACTGCGCGACCTGCGCGAACGGGGCCTGCTCGAAGAGACCCTCGTTGTCTGGGGAGGAGAATTTGGCCGCACCCCCATGCGCGAAAACAGGGGAGGCAAGGTGGCGCCGTTTAACGGCAGAGACCACCACAGCGAAGCCTTTACCATGTGGATGGCCGGTGGGGGTGTCAAACCGGGCATTACGTACGGCGAAACCGATGAACTCGGCTACTACGGGGTTGATGGCCAGATCCATGTACACGATTTACAAGCAACTATCTTACACCAGATGGGCTTTGACCACGAACAACTCACGTATCCATTCCAGGGCCGGCCCTTCCGTTTAACTGATGTAAGCGGCAAGGTAGTCAACCAGATTCTGACCTAAACCTGCCGGTCAGCTTATGAGCAACGGAATGCTTTCCTTATTTGCCGTCCTTTGCATTGTCACACTGGTTTTAGCCAGCCAGTAGTGGTTGCTGAAGACCCGACGTGGCCGTATACTTCTATACCGATTACCTTTAGCAACACAGCGCCTAACATCCGGGGGCTTGCTTCCGGGTACGCTTATGAAGCGCTGCCGTATTGACACATCAAGCGTATGAAATCAGCAACCAAATTTGGCACTTTCGAAGAACTGATTGCTGCTATACCCGCCGACCTGCAGGCAATCTGCACTTCACTAAAAGAAGTAATTCTGGATCTGCACCCAGAAACCGTAGAAGTTGTCAGACTAGGGGATAACGCTGCTTCGTATG
Source organism: Bacteroidota bacterium (assembly GCA_039111535.1). Lineage (NCBI taxonomy): Bacteria > Pseudomonadati > Bacteroidota > Bacteroidota bacterium. The sequence continues at coordinate 36,235 of JBCCIM010000022.1, forward strand.
GGCTCGGTCCGAAAAAAATGAGTGAAGCCTATGCGTATATCATGCCCAGAAACGGGTATGTAAACCTCGGCTTTTTCTATGGCGCCATCCTGAGTGACCCGGATGGTTTACTGGAGGGAACGGGCAAGAAACTGCGCCATGTAAAAATCCGTAGCCTCGCGCAGGCATCAGACGAAGCTACCCAAACGCTCCTTCGCGAAGCAATTGCAGAACGAAGGGCAACGCTGGGCCGATAGCCCAGACGCGATCAGGCATTACAACAGATCGGCCACATCATCCCACACGGGCATGGCATCCTGCGCGCCGCGGCTGCGGACGGCAAGACTGCCGGCAGCACACCCCAACCGGGTTGCTTCAACAAGCGACCAACCGCGCGCCAATCCAACACCCAATGCAGCGGTGAATGCATCGCCGGCCGCGGTTGTATCTACTACAGGCGCCTTAGTCGCTGCAACGTGGTCAAACACATTGTCAGTGTCGAGTACATACGCCCCTTCACTGCCCATTTTTAACACCACCCGCTGTGCGCCCTGGTTTTTCAGGTAGCGCGCAGCCTGCTCAGCTGTGGAGCGGTCCTTGATCTGTATTCCGCTTAAAACGGTTGCCTCGTGCTGGTTGGGTGTAAACACATCCACGTGGTACAACAACTCAGGCAGGCCGGCATCTGGTACCGGGGCGGGATCCAGGATGATGGGCACGCCGGCCGCTTTGCATGCATGTATGGCTGCAACCACCGTTTCAAGGGGAATTTCGAGTTGCATCAACGCCACGCCAGCGGACGCCAGCAGCGTATCAAATGCCAATGGGGGTGGGAGCCTGACTGCTCCGTTAGCACCAGGCACAACGGTAATTGCGTTTTCACCCAGAGCATCAACCTGAATCAGCGCCACACCACTTGCGATATCTACACGGCCAACATGGGTTGTATCAATCCCTTCATCTTCCAGGCCGTCTCGCAGCTCATTTCCAAAATCGTCTGCGCCAATCGCGCCAACCATGTGGACTTGTGCCCCCAATCGGGCAGCTGCAACGGCCTGGTTTGACCCTTTGCCCCCAGGCACAGTAACAAAGGTGTGACCCATCACGGTTTCACCGGGGCCAGGCATTCGGCCGGCTTGCACAACCAGATCCATGTTTATGGATCCTATAACCAGGATCTTTGCTTCATTCATGTTGCAGTGCGCCTCCAGGGGAATGATACCCCGAAGAAAACACGCCTCGGGGCAGGCTTATTTATCAGCTTCCTGCAAAGTAGTGCTTTGCTGCCTGAGTTTCTCGTCGATGGCCTCGTTTCTTTTTTCCAGATCAGAAATAAGACGACGCAATGCACCCGTATCTTCTTCTTCCCGGTGCTGGATATCCCTCACCACCATCAACATCCCCATTTCGTCATCCGCCTGATCGCGTAAAACATGGATGGAAGACTCGACACGGCTTTCTGTGCCATTCAACTGAAGCAAATAATGCGTCCCCGTCCAGTGGCCCTTCTCGGCCAGCACCCGGTATGCTTTTTCCCGTTCTGCCTCATTTTTCCATACACTGGTGTATAGATCTTCCAACCGACAACCCATCGCCTTTTTATTGAACAGATTGTACCGTTCGATGGCTGCTTTATTGAGATAGGTCACCTGTAGATTTTGATTTGTGATAACAACCGCGTCTTTCATTTGGTTTAGCACGTCCGCTTTGAATCGGTCCCATTCGCCGGCGCGATGCTGATCGGTCACATCCACAAAGGTGCAGACCAAACCTTTGTCTTGCTCACCAAAACTGTACGGCTGTACCCGGATTTTATACCAGCGGTCGTTGGTGCTGTAGGCTTTGCGTTCGATGGCCGTTTGCGACCGGGCAACAGACGCGACCGCTTTGGGAAAATCCCAATGGAACGGAGAAGCAACGCTAGAAATGGGCCGGCCAATATCTGATCGCGTCAGGTTGAGCAGGCTGCCGGCTCCAGGTGTAAACATTTCCACCCCTCCATTTTCGTTAAGGAGCACAAACCCGATGCCACTATGGGCGATAATCCCTTCAAGATGCGCATAGGCATTTTGCAGTTGTGTACTCTGATTTTTGAGGTCTTTGTTGGCCCGAAGAATGCCATCTTCCATGTCCTTTAGTGCGGCATGTTCAGCCTGGATCTGGTCTTTTTCGAGAAGGGCCTGGCGCAAGCCGGTCTGTAGCTTGTGGTTTTGATCGACCAACTCGTCGTGTGCGGTTTCATACTCCTCGATCGTGAGCCGTAGCCGCTCTTTGGTTTCGAACAGTTCTTCCTCCAGATACCGGGTTAACGGCATAACTTGTGGCGTTGCTACATCTGATGGCGCCGGCATGGCTGGCGAAGCAGCCGGCTTCCGCGTTGCTACGGCCGTATCGCGTCGGCGATACAATCCGTGCTGCACATCCAGCTCTTCAAAAAGTGTAGATAGTTTTTCGGACCGTACTGTAGGCTCCAACATAAGGTAGCCACCGGGACGCAGCCGGCTGTAAAACGCCTGGATCAGTTTGTGTTGGATGTCGCTATTTCTGAACAACAGTGGATTGCGGCAAACCAGCAGATCGAGATCTGAAAATGTGGTCGCGTCATCGGTTTCGTTGTGCACAAAGCGAACGTGGCTCCGAATTTTCTCGTTGATGCGGTATCCATCCCGTGTTGCTTCAAAAAAGTGATCGAGACAAAACGGCGAAAGGTCTGCCGTAACCAGGTGCGGGTAATAGCCACGCCGCGCCTGGTTGAGTGCGTTTTTGTCTTCATCATTCCCAAGAATACGAACGGGTACGCGGTGACGATTCCGCTTCATCATCGCCTCCACCAGCATCGCAAGGGAGTAGGCTTCTTCACCGGTACCACATCCCGTCACCAAAATGCGCATCCCAGCGTCATCACCAAGCCGGCTACCCGGTGCTTTTAGGAGCGCAGGCAATACAGCGCGCTCCAGTTCAAAGTACACATTGGGATCCCTGAAAAAGTCTGTAACCCGAATCAGCAGGCTGCGACGTAACGCTGGCAGTTCAGCCGGGTTATGCGCCAGTACCGTTTCATAGGTAGCAAGATCGTCCACGCCATTGAGTCGCATACGCCAGGCCAGGCGACGCAGCAGCAGCGTGGGATCAAGCTGACATATGTCGATCCCTGTTGCATCCTGCAGGGTGTTCAGCAGGCTACGCAGGCCATTGCCTTCGCGCGCCAGATCTGCATCCAGCTGTTGCTTTTTATCCTGCGGCCAATACGAATCGGTAAAACCAATGAGCTGCGCGACGATCGAAACGTCGGATACAGCAAAGGTATTGGGTTTGGAAACCAGCTTAAAGCCGGGCTCCCACTTCGTCGGTGCCTGCGACGAAGAAACTTCAATCGTTGAGTTCATCTAAGAGGTGTATGCTACGGCTAACGGGATTGCCGAGGGGTAGAAGGGTGTCGAAACGAGGTAAATGATTTGTAGCCTGAGTGGCTCTACAAACAGAATCCGGGGAAGTGCTAGAGGATCTCTGTTTCAGAAATTTGCGCTACTACCGCCGACTATGAAGGAAGGTTCCAATATCTAACAACGCCGACCAGCTCCCTGCATATCTACATGAAAATACTGCACTTACGAACCAGGGACCTGACACAATAGCAGGTTATGCCGGCCAGGTAGCCTCCAGAATGCGTATCCAGTTTTCTGATCCGATTTTCCTCAGGGCAGCAGCAGCATATCCACGCTCACCGAGCAGCGCCATCAGCCGGGGCAGGCCAGTTACATCGCCGAGTTCATTTGGTACCGTAGCCCCGTCAAAATCAGACCCTAGTGCAACGTGATCGATGCCCATTCGCTTCACCATGTAATCGATGTGACGCACCAGATCATCAAGCGGGGTATCTGCATTTTGCTGCCCGTCTGCACGCAAGAATCCGACATGATAATTGACCCCTACAATACCGCCTGATTCCGCGATGGCATCAAGTTGCTTGTCTGTTAAGTTACGCGGCGAGGGACTTAGTGCATGGACACACGAGTGGGTTGCTACCAGCGGGTGCGTACTATACCGCGCAACATCCCAAAATCCTTTTTCATTCAGATGGGACATGTCGATCATGATACCCAGCGCATTACAGGCCCGAACAAGGTCGACGCCGGCCACGGTGAGGCCCTCTCCTTGGTCCGGGGAACCAGGAAAAGTAAACGGTACACCATTGGCAAAAACATTGGGCCGGCTCCACACCAGGCCAAGCGAACGCAAGCCGGCTTCGTAAAGCACATACAGGGCATCCAACCCCTCATCAATGGCTTCCGCGCCTTCGATATGAAAAATCATGGCAAGCGCGCCGTTGTCAAGAGCGCTATGCAATGCATCGAGGGTGCGCACAACTGCAACATGACCGTCAGCAGCAGCTTCGATCTCATACATGATCCGCGCCATAGCCATCGTTTTTGACAACGCATGATGCAGATCCACCGGATGGCGCGCTTTTTCCAGGTATGCCTCGAGCAAAGCAGGATCGCTGCCTACTGCCGGCTTCGCGCCAACATTTGGGGGCGGCGTAAACATTGCGAAAAAACCACCGATCAACCCACCTTTACGTGCACGAGGTAGATCGATGTGTCCAATTGTCGATTCCTCAAAGAAAGAGCGCCCCTGCCCCCTGTGCTGCTCGAGAAGATTGAGCAGGGTATCGTTGTGCCCATCGAAAATTGGAATATTTTCGGCCATAAGTCCGCATAATTTATAGGATGAGCGGGTAATATAAGACAGGGTGAATTGGAATTCTCAAGATGGGACCTTTCAAGCCATGGGGCAGTATAGGGCCCCTTACAGCATGATTTGCTGTCTTGAACACGTCAAAAGCTTGTTGCCTGAAGGTGATCAGATAAATGGCCTCTTCAGACAACAAGCTTTTCTCCTTTCATTCCTAAGCATATAATTACAGGTAGCGCAATGGCAGCTGCAAAAAGTGGTGATACAGTACTTGTCCACTATCGCGGTGAGCTCGAAGATGGCTCAATTTTCGATCAGTCAACAGAAGACGATCCATTACAGTTTACTGTTGGCAGCGGCATGCTGATTCCGGATTTTGAAGCAGCCGTACTCGATATGGAAGTAGGAGATGCAAAAACCATTAACATCGAAGCTGCCAACGCTTACGGTGTTGTACGGGAAGACCTGATCATCAGCGTAAACAGGAGTGAATTCCCGCCACACATCGACCCACAAGTTGGACAGCAACTGCAACTCACCCAGCCAGACGGCAACCCCCTCGTTGTTAAAATCAGCGAAGTCTCAGACGAAGCTGTCGTGCTTGACGCCAACCATGTTTTGGCCGGCAAAGACCTTACATTCGAAATCAAGCTGGTTGATATCGTAACAGGTGAATAACAGCTTACGGGCTACCCATCGGCTTTGTCAGATGGTGTAGCGCTGCAAGCGCCAGCGTTGTCGCCAACAACGGATCGTTTTCTTTGTTTGGCGCACCAAGCGGATTCATGTACGAACCGTCTACGCGGACGTGTGCGGCCAACAGGTTGTGCATTTCAGTGCGCTTTCCATCGGGCCATCCAAACGTCGCATACACTTCCGCCCGAACCGCCAGGTGGTAAAAGAACATCACTTTATCCCAAGCCGCAGGCGTATCTTGTGGAATGCCTGCGGGATAGGCTAGGGTATCATGTCGTGCAAGCCAGCTTAACGCATCCTGTACCGCCGGCGCATCGTGGTTAACACCCAACGCATGGAGTGCCAGCAAGCCGTCACAAGTGGCTGTTGCATAACCATGGAAGACGGCAACACTATCAGCTTGCGTCACTTCGCCTTTGTTGGCCAGAAACACTGCTGGTGCATAGTGGAAGCCGCCATCATAGAACAGCGTGTCAGCGCTGGCAAGCCAGTGTCGATTCTGGAGTTGCGCGAGAAATGCGCTGGCTGCATCCCGGTCATATGTGCCGGCGCTTGCCCGCAAGGCCTGAAGCACCCGACGCGTGTGAGACAAGTCGACGTGCCCAACCTGACCATACACCAAACGCTGCTCTCCAAATCCCCAGCCCCCATACGCAGCGTGCCCAGCAGTAATACCGCGCGACCCGGCAAATTGCTGGGCACGCAAATACGTCTTCATTTGGCTAATACGATCTTTGTCGACAGGATCGCTCATTGCTGTAAGGACGCGCAATCCGTAAGACGTGGCGTAGTTGGGATATTCCAGCAACAAAGGATCTGAAAAACCCAGGGCGCCAGCTGAATTGATTTGCTCCCGCATAAAACGTAGCGCATCCGCAGTAGCTACTTTTTGGGTGCGGGATGGTGATCGCGCTACTTCAAGGAGATGATAGAGGAGAAACGGCGTATAGGCAGCCCCTCCTTTTAATAAACCGTGGGTACGGCTGTGCCACCCGCCATCATCAGCCTGTTGCGTCCACAGATACGCAGCGGCCCGTGATTTGAGTTCAAGGGCTTGATCATATTCAGGAAACAACGCCGGCTGCTTTGGGTCGGCGCAACACAATAAAAAAAGCAGGAGGAGCGGCAAGAAAGCCACTCCTCCGCTTTGAAACACATATATGCCCTCAGCCCTCATTAGTCTGCCTGCTGCACAAGCAGTTCGCGATCACGGTCGGCCAGCATCGCCATAATAACCGCAGTTGTGCAAAAAACCGGACTCGTAATGCAATGGTGACCGGCCCAGCTTCCGTCTTCGTTCTGGATTCTGGCCAGCAGGTTATGTAAGCGAGCATACCACATTTCCCAATCTTCACCCCCCGTGACCACAAGAGATTCGCTCGTCATCATATGGCTTAGGAATTCTTCGCCACCGTTGTTGCCAAATCCTTTCAGAACTTCGTCATCCTTGAGCATTTGCCGCGTTGCTACATTTTGGGCATAGGCTTCTTCAAGCCGTTTTGCCTCTTCAGCATCGACACCCAGTTGCTCAAGGGCCTGGGGGCTCATGATTACATCCTCATCGAGCCGACCATCGCGTTTGCCTTGTTCAACAAGTTCTTGTGCCTTGCGTGCTTCTTTCGCTGTAGCGCGCTGGTTACTTGTAATGGTGTACAACGAGATTCCTGCTGCGCTTTCCGTTTTAACGCTGCCGGTCTGTGCATCCACATTACTTTTCTGGTACGCCCGCGATCTTTCGAGTACTTTTTTATCTATTTCAACGCCGGCTTCATCAGCAAATTCCAACGCGTTGTTTGCCATAGCAGACTGCAATACAGCAGCCCAACCACCCCGATCATTCCAACTGCCGTCGGCACTCTGCGCGGCTGCCAGTTTATCCAGACAGGTCTGCAACACGGCGCGTACGCGGTTTTCGAGTACAGGACGGTCATCCAGCGTTGGCAAAACACGGGTAAACAGTTGAGCAGCCATCGAAACGTCGATGTTTTGACCGAGTTTGGCCTGGGGTTGTGTCCCTGATATGGATGTAATGCTGGGCCCCTCTTTCGGGTGCGCCTCAACAAGTTCTACCATAAACAACAACGCTTTTTCGAGGTTTTCGCTGTACGGGCCCTTGTCGAGTGTATTGCCGGCACGGAGCAACGCCATCGCAGAAAACGCTGTTGTTGCAGGATCTACCTGCACTTCGCGTGGGTCACGGATGTCTTGCCGCGCGTGCGCGCCGGCGCCCCACCCACCATTGTCAAACTGCGCTGCGACAAGCCATGCAAGGCCACGCTCAACAAAAGCCGGCATAGGCTTCACATCTTCGTCTGGATGAATAAACGTAACCGGAGAGACGGTATGGGTGCCAGGTTGCCCAGCAGGCTGTGTAACAGGAAATGAAGCAGGGGTTAGGGGCGAAGACACCAGGTCGTAAGAAGTAACAATCTTTGGGCTATCCACAGCGCTCCATACGCCAAAGGAAGCCACAGCAAGCCCAAGGCCCGCCAGAATTAAATGTGCTGGTTTCATAAGATGCACCGATCATAAGTTTGTGAATATCGGGGCCGGGAGAATTGTATTTTCCTGATGATGTGTTCTTCCAGGAAATGAGTGCACGTACCAACTCTCGCATCAAAGTCTTCATACATGCTTCCAAAAGAAGTATCATGTTAACGGTGCCAATGCGACGAATATTGCTCAAAAACGGAACGTATCCCAAAAAAATCTGTTGTCAGGGGCGATCTAGTTGCACATAATTCGCATGATTAGTATCGACTGTGCCTGGTTGCAAATCCGTTCAGGCAGCAACTGGAAACAGAAACCATTTCGTTTCACATGTCAAAACTTCTGGCTTATTTATTTTTACTTGCAGCCTTTGTACTTCCCCAGGAAGGGCATGGACAGGTACTAAAAAAAGCATCGACAATCCCCGGGGGAGATTTTGCGCTCAGCGCTGCTCCAGCCGTTTACATGGATGGCGGCACCAACGATATAGGGCTCTTTCTTTACGGTCAATACGGGCTTGGCAGTAACACCAATTTTCGTGTGCGTGCGGGCTTTTTTGAGGCGGACAATTACATCGGGGGCAACTTTGAATGGACCTTGCGCCGAAGTGGGCCATCTTTCACGTTCTCACTCGGCGGCCATTACGTTAATGACCCAGCAGCCGATGTGACATTCAACTTAACGGTACCATTGAATAAAAACGTCGACCTGTACGGCGGACTCGATGCCGACCTTATTGTTGATGACGACCCCGACCTGCCACTGTGGACCTTCCTTGGCTTTTCCTACAGCGTTTTGGACCACGTTGATGTCCTGCTAGAATTCAACGCAGGAATTGTTGAAATTGCACCACACATTCTCTCGTCAGGTTTTGTTTTTTATTTTTAATTGACGACTTTTGAGAAATTGATCCTGCTTCCTACACACGATCATTAGTGCAGGAGATAGAGGGGAACGGACCGGAATGATCTGACGGGAAGCACACCCCACTTTGTGTACGATGGAAAGACGTAAGTTTATCAAAAAATCCGCGCTTGCCGTTACGGCAGGCGGACTTGTCGCCGGATGTAGCAGCGAATCCACCGGCAGTGCCGATGCGCCCGCTATCATAACCCAGCCAAACCTGCGCTGGCGGCTTATCTCAAGTTTCCCAAGATCGCTGGACACCATTTTTGGAGCAGCTGAGGTTTTTTCTCAGCGCGTGCACGCCCTCACGGATGGGCGATTCGACATACGTGTGTACCCTGCCGGCGAAATTGTACCCTACGACCAGGTACTGGAATCGGTACAAAAAGGTACCGTACAGATGGGCCATGCGGCCAGCTACTACTTCAAGGGAAAAAATCCGGCGCTGCCTTTCGACTGTAGCGTTCCGTTTGGCCTTACAGCCCGGCAACAGAATGCCTGGATGTACCACGGAGGCGGACTCGAGCTTATGCGAGAGTTGTTTAGCGACTTTAATGTCGTCAATTTCCCCGGTGGAAATACTGGCACACAGATGGGCGGCTGGTTCAGGAAAGAAATCAACGGACTGGCAGATTTGCGTGGGTTGAAAATGCGCATCCCGGGCCTGGGTGGCGAAGTGATGGATCGACTTGGCGTGGGCGTTGAGCAAATCGCCGGCGGCGAAGTGTACCCCGCGCTCGAACGAGGCGCGATCGATGCCGCAGAATGGGTTGGGCCGTACGACGATGAAAAACTCGGCTTTTACAAAGTTGCCCGCTATTACTACTATCCGGGATGGTGGGAGCCAGGCCCCGCATTGACGTTTTACATCAACCAGGATGAATGGGCCAAACTACCCAAGGTTTACCAGGAAGCCGTGACAACAGCTTCCACAGCAGCCTCTACGGCAATGCAAACAAGCTATGATGCCAAGAACCCACCAGCGTTTGCCCGGCTATTGGCAGAAGGCGTACAGGTCCGTCCTTTTCCGGCAGACATGATGGCTGCAGCTGAAAAGCATGCATTCGAAATTATGGAAAGTCAGGCAGCATCCGATGCTACGTATAACAAAGTCTTCACTGCTTTCAAGGAATTCCGCGAACAGTCTTATCGATGGTTTGCCGCAGCAGAGAATACATATGCTACTTATGCCTTTCGGGACAAGCTTCCTGCTACATGATTAAGAAAAACATCTGCGTTTACTGTTCATCCAGCAATTTACTGGACGACATTTATTACCTCGAAGCCCGACTGCTCGGCCAGCTTATGGCAAAACAGGGCTACGGCCTTGTTTATGGAGGCGGCAATGTGGGATTGATGGGGGTTATCGCAAAAGCCGTACATGAAAGCGACGGCTATGTGTATGGCGTGATTCCTCAAGCCCTCAAAGACCGTGAAGGCGTCGCCTACGAAATAGCTGACGAGTTGGTTGTTACTGATTCGCTTCGAGAGCGTAAAGCCCTGATGTTCGATAAATCCCAGGCCTTTATCACATTGCCTGGCGGCATAGGCACGCTGGAGGAATTGCTGGAGACCTTAACGCTAAAACAATTGGGCTACCACAATGCCCCAATGGTGATTGTCAACACCGACGGATTTTACAATTCTTTGCTTGCGTTGCTCAGCGAGCTTCTTGAAAAGCGGTTTGTCAAAGCCTCATTCCCGGAGCTGTTCACTGTTGTAGAAAACGTGAGAGAAGCCATGGTGTACATCAATTCGACGTTTGAGCCAATCTCAACGGACGGAAGCGCCTAGCGCCTACTCTGCTTGCAAAGAC
>JBCCIM010000023.1 GCA_039111535.1 Bacteroidota bacterium
CGACATTAAATTCCCCTGCATCAATGGTGCGTTCACGGACCATCTCGTAGTTGACTTCCTAGAAGTTGAAAACGAGTTTCCGTTGATTTCACCGCGTATTCGGACACAATTTGGCGCGGTGACAACCTACAGCAGTCTGTGTAAAAACCCGCAGATCCATTTTAATCAATTCAAATGTGGACGCTTCGCCCTGATACTGGATGAAGCCCACCAACTTGGACAGGAAACGGAAGGCGGTCAGGGCACCCAATCAGCAAAACTCATCGAGCAGTTGGTTGAATATGCCGAGTTTGTCATTATCATGACAGGCACAGAGGTGCGAACAGATCGCAAGAAAATCCTGCCCAAATACATCACCTATGAAGAACGCACCGGCGATAACGGTGAGAAAAAACTGTACCTCGTCCCCGATGTTTTAGCGCGCTACACAGATGGCGTACGAGATGGTTACTTGCGCAAGTTCTGGTACAACCTGGTTGACGTAAGTTACTCCAAAGTGTTTTCAGACCGCACTGAGCAGGTCAACATTGAATATGAAGACGGCTCGATTAAAAAGGCCGTCAAACACCCGGAAGTCTGGCAGGCACTGGTCGATAAAGGCGTTGAGCGTTTGCTTGAAGGCAAACAAAACATCGATCAGCGTTTGTGCGAACTGATTACCGCTGTGGACCAGGCTCATGCACGCAAAATACACAGATATCTCCTGGAGAAGTACCCACGCCTGAAGTCGCTGATTGCGGTATCAGACGACGGTGCAAAAGCCAAGAACAACCTGGAAGACTTCAAGCAGGGTGGCTACGATATTCTGGTCACGGTGAAGATGGCCTATGTAGGGTATAGCTACAAGTGGCTCATGTACTGGGTATGCGCTTCGCACTACCGGGCCTTTCTGGATTTGGAGCAGACCTCCGGGCGTATTATTCGCACCCTGCCGGCTTCTACTATTCCACTAAAAAAGCAACTGGCAGAGGTTATTGCGCCGAGCGACGTACGCATGCGCAACTTCCTCATCTACATGAAAGAATGTAGCGACCGCGGCATCGGTGAAAGGGAAGAAAAAGAACTGGAAGAGGTCACTGTAAAAGAAGCTACATTTACGCCTGAGCTTTATAAAATTGAAAACGTTAGCATCAAGCCGGGCGAAACGATGAGCCTCTTCCCTGAAGTGGAGCAACCACCAGAGCCGGCCAAACCGATTTTCAATTTCCACAACATGCAGCAGATCACTGCCGGCCCAAGGCCCCGAACCTACCGGGATACACTCGACGACCTGAGGAACAAGCTGCAGCGCGCAATGAGCCAGACCAACGTGCTCTTTGCAAAAAAATACAACCGGCCAATCGATCACACCTTCACCGCCAACGCCTGTGCAAAATTCTTTGGCGAGGTTATCAACGATAACACCATCAGAACACCGCAAGACGTCATCAAGCGCATGCGGTGGTTGCAAAACTTCCGCAAGCAACGCAAACTGCCGGTCCCGAGGTTCAAGTTGGACGAAATCCTCGACGAACTCGAAGCCGAGATCTGATTCCAGTTACTTGGCAAGCAGCATTTTCTTTGTCCTTACCTCCCCTTGCACGTGCAAGCGATAGAAGTACACACCCGATGCCAGTCCTGCCGCATCAAAAGTAATACTGTGCGTTCCGGCCTGCATTTCTTCGTCGACCAGTACGTCTACTTGCCGGCCCAACACATCGTAGAGTACCAGCGTTGCCGGTGCTGCAACCGGTAAATCAAATTGTATGTTCGTAACCGGGTTAAACGGATTAGGGTAGTTCTGATAGAGGGTGAGTTCATTGGGTAGTGCATTGAATCCTTCATAAGCCGTGCGCGCACCAAAGGTTATGTATGCCGCTTCATCAACATCGAGGAATGCTTCCAGGTAGGCAGCGTCCTTGCCATACGATAGCGCAACCAGTTCTGGATCAGCGAAGGCAGGCGTATGATCAATCAGAAGATACTCAGCGCGTGTGCCAGCAGGCAGTATAACGTTTAACGAATCGACGTTGCCTGTTTCTTGGATGAACCAGACACGGTTCATTTGATACGGCGCTTTGAACACGTCCGTTGGCAGGTTGATCGCCAGCGATTCATCGTTGTGCCCCCAGAGCGTATAGCTGTTGTTATCCTCAAACGCCATAGCTTCTTCAGCCACCGGCCTGGTGACCGTCAACACCTGCTCAACGCCGGCTGCTTTTGCACGGGTCTGTAGCAAACCAAATGCATCATCACGTCCGATTCCAGCAATACCTGTAGCAAAATCGGGATGCAGCGCCCGGTCCCAAAGCGTGTCGCCCGTTGTACTGACATAAGACTTTGTAAAAGGAAGGCTGTATTTCAAAGCAAGGTACGTTGCAACCATACCAGACTCCGCTTCTGAAGGCGTTTGATAAGTAGCCATTAATTCTGCTACCATCCCTGTTGTCAACGCAATGTCACCAAGCAACAGGGTCTCGCCACCAGCAGATGCAGCGGTGGACTCACCGGCATCTGGGGGGCCATCGGTATTGATGCTGCTCCCAGCACTCGACATAACCTCAAGTGCGAAGGTGTCATCTGCTCGGCCTTCGTCTCCAGCGATAACGGCCCAAACCGTAGCGCTGCTCAGATCCTGCTCACCAAAAATCCCGCCTTCAATACGCATCCGGGCATCGTCGCTATCAAATTGAATCGCGGGGTATCCATTAACGGCATTCTCAACAAACACCGGCGGTGTGTCAGCAAGTGCGGTAAACCCATGCCGGCTCTGGTCCAGCCATACGTGCACAGGATCTGCTGCATGGGCGGTCGTGGACACCTCAGGATCAGCATATACATCCGCCGAAGCCATCAACCAGAAGTCGAGCATGTGTGATACGGCAAGGGTGTTAATTTTACCCAGTGCCAGATCAGTACCATCAAACCGCAATACCCGGTTGTGGTTATTGTCGGCAACCCATACGTAATCATTGCTTTCATCGACGAGTACATCGTTGGCCCCATTAAAAGAGTTGTTATCAACAACGCCGTCGCGGGTGGTAAATCCGGGTTGCCCAATGATCCCGTCTGCATCTGCACCATTGGCTTTACTGGCCGCATTGTGAAACCAGACAACGCGGTCACCCCAGCGATCAGCTACCCAAAGCCGACCATTGTTGTCTACATCGAGGCCGGCATCAGGCCACTGCAATGTATTGGCAGCCGTACCCGTACCCCGGATAGTGCGCCAGGACGTGAAGTCGGGCTGCCCAAGCACACCGTCAGCGGCAGCACCATTGGCTTTGCCGGCCGCTGCATCAAAACGCAGCACGCGACTGTTGCCAGAATCAGCAACCCAGAGTACACCATTCTGATCTACACAAACACCCGACGGGTATACAAACGAATCGCCATCCGTATTGTCTTTCCACATCCTGCTGTTGCTTGTAAACCCTGCTTGCCCCAACACACCATCTGCGGCTGCTCCGTTTGCCTTCGCGGCCACATTATCATACCGCAGCACCCGGTGATTGAGCCAGTCTGATGCCCACAAAGCGCCACTGCCATCTACATAAAGATCCATTGGCCAGCGCAAAGTGTTGGCAGCCGGACTCCCAGAGCGGTTTGCATCATTCGATACAAAATCAGCCTGTCCCAACACGGCATCTGCTGCCACCCCGTTGCCCGCATTCTCTGCATTATCAAACCGGAGGATACGGTTGTTGCGAGAATCTGCAACATACAAGGCACCAGTAGTGGACACAAAGAGACCGTGGGGCTCGTAGAGGGTATTGGCTGCTACGGTACCGCCCCTGTTTGAAGATGAAGCCGTAAAGTTTGCCTGACCGAGTACAGCTTCAGCTGCGCTCCCATTAGAAGCAGCGCTGGCGGAGGACCAACGCAGAATACGGTTGTTGTCGGTATCGGATACAAACAATTTCCCGGTTGGTCCTATAGCAAGAAAAGAAGGACCATCGGTTGTAGAAGCTGACACACCGCCGTTATTCGCACCACCAGACCCCAAACCGGGCTGTCCGAGCACGCCGGCGGCTGCTTGCCCATCAGCAAGCGGTGCATCCGTGGTGCCGGCTACGTAGTCGGTAAGCAACATCAGGTAGTCGCCATCTTCAACATCAACACTGGTAAATGTGGCAACATCCGACGCAAAACTTGACGCCCGAATCAACTGCCGCGACCCATTTGAGGGATCGGTGTCTGTATCCAGCACGAGATAAAAGTCCTGTGCACTTGTGCCGGTTACAGACACGCCCGTCAGATCAAATTGTAATTCGAGTGTACCCGTTGCGCCTGTTTCTGTAGCCAGCCAGGTACGCCCCAACTGTTGGCCGGCTGTTGAACTGATGGTGACCGGTGTTTCCGTCAGGCTACCCCCGTCGTGTCCGAGCACCAGCGCTGTCACGTCGGCACTGAATGCATTGCCATTGGCGGCATTGTCCGCAGCCATGGCCCCCAGCGCTACCGCAAGGATATCCGCTCCCGACTGCTTCTGGTTAAGATCGGAGGCATCATCCCGGGCGATACCAAAAACATCGTTGTGATACGCCGCATTTGTTGAGGCATTCCAAAGGACCGTAGCGTCGGAGGCAACATAATTCCGATTGATGGTGAGCCCGTACTTAATCGCCAGATAGGATTCGATCGGCCCCAAATTGGCAGAAACATCGTCGCTGTAAACCAGCAATTCGCTGAGTTCAAAGCTCCCGCCGGCATGGTTGGCTACATAGGCCTCCCCGATGGAATACGCCCCACCACCATCTGTGTCTATGCCTTGCGATGTCACAACAGGCGTTCCCGCAACCGCATTCAGGTATGTGGTATACTGTGTGCCCGTGTAATTGGCCGTAACCAGTGACCAATTGGCTGCATCCGCCGCCGTTCCTGGTGAGTAAGCAAGCAAGTTACTGGCAAAGCTGTTGTCGAAAGCACCCCACGCAGCGCTGGCATTGCCACGCTCAATCCGATGCTCTGCCCCCTGCCCCGATAAATTGAAAACAGATTCGAAATCGGCTGACCCTTCATCAACAAGCACTGCAAAGATGGTGATTGTGTTGTCGTCATCCATGTTCAGGCCCTGCGTACCTTGCAGATACTCTGTTGATGCATTCCATTCCAGCGAAGGGTTGTAGTTCACCCCGGCGCTGTTCTGTGTAATTGTGCCGGCACCAGCAGAAGCGTCATTGCTTTTGCTACTCTGGTCAGCCCATGTAGCCACGTTGCCAGATGCCAGCGACACGCCGGCATCTGCTTTAAGCCATAATTCCAGATTGGCATTCACGCCACCCGGCATTACCAGATCAGCGCTAAAGCTAAAAAACGCACCATTGGCAAAATCTACCGTTGTGCTCAGCGTACCGTCTCCGTTATCAGTCAGGGCTGTTTCTGTTGGTGAAGTAAACGCGCTGCTGCTGCTGACAATAAGATGGGTTACCCCGTAGGTGTCAGGGATTTGGATTTCAACGGTCCCTACGGTGCCTGTCTCGGCGACATTCCAGACACGCGTCATCCGTGTGTTGGTGGCTGTGCCGGCAAATGCAGTAGACACTCCCGTGCCGGCATTGTCGTGGCCCCAGGCCATAAACGTCAAATCTGCATCGAAGGTATTTGCATTGGATGCATTTTCGGCTGCCAGCGTCCCAAGTCCTATTTCAACAATTCCCCCACTTGCGCTGGTTGCCTGTTTTTGGTCGAGCGCAGATCCGTCGTCGCGACCTATACCAGCCACGTCGTTGTGATACGACGCGTTTGCTGTAGCATCCCATATCGTAGACCCATCGCTGGCCAGGTAGTCGTGCCCCAGCATCAGGCCGTATTTGAGTGCAAGATAGCTTTCCACCTTGTTCAGGCTAACGGTGGACAATTCCTGCTCGTAAGCAACAACCTCAAGTATGTCCCCATCAAAGCCGGCTCCGGAACTGCTTTGTCCCACATAGGCAAACGAAGCCGTAGTATTCATCACACGCGGACTTCCTCCTAGCGTGCTCAGGCCAGTGATTTCGGTGCCGTTGAGATACATCTGCCACTCATTGGATTGGGCTGCATCCGGCAATGTGAAACTGGCCAGCGTGGGCTGTCCATCTGAAAGTGGTGATGTATTTGTCCCGTACGTGTGATTGTTCACCCCAATCTTCATCGTCGACTCATTAAACGTAAAGCCAATTCGCCTGCCCACAGCATCTGTCCCGTGATTCATAATCGACAGTTCGCTTTCATTATCGGGTATGGCTACAAACAGGTAGCTACGTGGATTGGTTGTCCCGGGCAAAAGGGCGGGATCCAGCGAAAAGTACTGCGGCTGGGTTTTATCAAACGTGATACCCGGATGGTAATTGAGCGTACCACTCGTTAATGTCGGCTGTTGCGCAGTTGTACCCTGGGAAGCATCGTTGCTGTTACTGCTCTGATCAGCCCAGTCAGTCACACTGCTGCCGCTCGTTGTAGTGCCGGCATCTGCCTTTAGCCATAATTGCAGGTCAGTATCCACACCACCGGGCGCAACCAGCGGCTCCGGTCTATCCAGCGTCGAGGTGTAGTAGCCGTTTCCGTGTGTGCCAATCGCCACATATCCATCGCTATTGCGGATGTCGATCATATCGACAATCACATTGCCTATATCCGTGGGCCCTTCCTGCGTCCACACGGTAGAGATGCCATTGAGGGTAGTTGTTGCATACAACCCGGTGCTGGTGCCTGCAAAATACTGTGACTCAGCATCAGAGATTTTCCCAATTTTGATCCACCGTACAGAAGGGCCACTCCCGCTGCCGTCTACATTCTCCTCCAGCGAACCACTGATGTCGGTCCAGGATGCGCCGGCGTCATCAGAATGAAAAACACTTTTTACCGAGTAGTTGGAGAATACTACAACCACTTCATCCGCGTTTTCTGGATGCACCGCAATGCTATTTACATAGGCACTGCCCGGAAAAAGACCCGACGTAATATCTACGGCAGCAGGATCACCTGTGTCCGCATTGTCAAGTCGATACACCTTGCCAACCGACGTGCCGTAATACACCCGGTGATCGGGGTTGGACTCCGATGCAACCACTGCGCTGATCACCCCGCCCCCACTCGTTGTTGAATTGGACAGCGTTTGCCACCCGATGGTGTGTGTTGAGCCTTGATAATTGGGGATGCTAGACAGGCTCGTGTTCCGGTAGATGCGCTGCGTTCCCGGCAAATACATAATCTCGCTATCATTCGGATCCAGCACAAACGGATGGATAAACAGGTAACTAGAAATCAAGCTTGTGGAGACGAGTGCCCACGATGTCAACTGATTGGAAGTGTTGTACGTAAGGCGATAAATCTGCCCGTTCTGAAACGAGGCATACCGGAGGTCACCATCATCCAGCAAAGACACAAAGGCCCCATCTCCACTCCAAATTTGCTCTCCAAGCGTTGAGGCATCCGGGTCGTCCACAAACCAGGTCCCGTTGTCCTGCGTCCCGCCCAGCAATGCCATATTGGCTTCAGACGTGTGGTCCACTGCAACGGAGTAAAACTGGCCGCTCAGGTAACCCCGATTTAGCGAGGTCCAGGATACTTCCGCAGCCAGATTGTTGGCTGTACGATGGATACCGCCATCACTGCCTGAGTACATGATATCAGGGTCTGTTGGCGAGAAAACAAGGATATGCTGATCAGCATGATGTGGTCCAGACCAGTCGTCAGTTGCCCCCGAGTAGCCCCCAATCCAATCGGTACTTGTGGTTTGAAAACCATCCCGGGAACGATAGAGCGAGGTGCCGCCAATAAAAACCGTGTGTTCGTCATCGGGTTTGACAGCAATAAGCAGATCATAACCACTCTGAGAATCAAAGACGCCATTGGAAAACGAGCCGAAACCCGGAATATTGGCAGAACGGTTCACCCATGTAGTTGTCGAATGGGTATACTTCCAGAGGGAGTGGTCGTAGGTGCCCGCACCGGGAGTATTGGTAATTGTGTAGAGCACATCTTCATTGGAAGGCGCAAGCGCAAGCGCTGTACGCGACGAGCCAACGGCCCAGCCCACCGGCTTGATGTTGCTCCAGGTTATCCCATCCGTTGATCGCCAGATGCCGGCGTTTGTACCGGTTAGTGCTGCGTAAAGTACACCCGTAGAAGAAATCACAACATCCGCATACAACGCACCCGAACTGGATAACACCTCGGTCCACGAAGTACCGCCGTCCACGCTGCGGTAAATCCCGCCATACGTAGCGGCATATACTTCATCTTGCGCAAGGTTGGAGGCATCTGTGACGACACGCCAGATGAAGTCCATTTCCTGGTCAAAAGACTCCGGCCGGCCTGTCGAGGTACTGGCAAGCAGCGTCCACGAGTCTCCCCCATCCGTCGATTTGTAAATCCCGTCTCCATAAAAATAGGCCCCGCTTGCGGAAGCACTGTTGCCCGAGAGTTCGCCGGTGCCAGCATACCAGGTATCTGTATTGCCGACACGCGTATCCTGCACAATTGAGGTCACGCTCAGTAGTTGCGTTGGCGTCAGGGTTTGTGTCCAGCTTGTACCGCCATTGGTAGACTTCCAGATACCGCCTGATACAGCCCCAGCTATAAGTGTGTTGGCATCTGTGGCGTCAACGGCAAGGGCGCGGGTACGGCCCCCCAGTGTATCCGGTCCGGCCTGCGTCCAGACGGCCGGCGCACGTTTGGCCAATGATTGTGTCTGCCGGGCCATTGCGCGCGAAAAAACGAGCTCCTTTTGTTTGATGTTTGGAGGCAAAGCGCCGGTCGCAGGATCTTTTGTGCGTTCAAACTCCCAGCGGGAGCGTGATTCCGGGGTATTGGTGGGCGCTTCCGGAACGGCGGGTGGATGTTCGGGAAGAGCCAGATACAGGATGCCCAACAGGGCCAGACAGAGCGTGCCGGCTAGTACAGTGGATACTCGCATACGTGTGGTAATAAAAGCGCGACATATCGCGCTGAATTATTCGGTGATAGCAGGTACGAGATGGCGCGTACCTGGATGCCGCGTGTTACAGGTTGAGGTGTGGAGGGTACTGTGGTGGCGGGCAAATCATCGTTTGCACGTTTGGTAGGTGTATCGCCCTGAAACCTGCCTGGATAAGCATAAAATCTATCCTTGCGCTGGTAGCTGGATGTGTCGTGGCAAAAAAAATCCACGCGACTAATTTTTTCGGATGCGTGGCCGATGACTCTGAAAAGCTCTATAACTGCGCTCCTGTCAAGCGTCGCCGGTCCCTCTTACACACAACGGCATTCCATCTGCCAGCCGGCCCCATGGCTTGTCCGCAGCCTGTATTTTTAGAATAAACTCTCTACAGACCATGATTGAGGTTGGCGGCTACTCCCGGAGCCTGGAAATGCTGTACGCATTCTCCTCAAACAATCATCAGATAAGCACCCGACAACAACGCCTGTCGACAGGTAATGCTATTAACCGGGCTGAAGAAGACGCTGCCGGCATCAGCATTGCTGCACGACTGGAATCTCGCATCAGGGGCCAGGCCCAGGCGCTCGCAAATATTGAGGATGCCAAAAGTCTGCTTAACATTAAAGAGCAAAACCTTACCAGCGTCCAGGAAATCCTGATTACCATGCAGGAGAAGGCAACCCAGGCGGCAAACGATACCCTCGACTCCCAAGCCCGAGATCTCGTTACCCGGCAGCTGCAGTCGCTTGCAGCGGAGATTACCACGACGCTCACCACGGCTTCTTATGGTGATGTATCGCTCAATACTTCATCAGCGTTTACCTTTCAAGTAGGTGAAGAAGCAAGCGAGTCATTTGTTGTGGAGAACAGCGACGAACAGGCAGAAACATTGAGCCTGGGTACGTTGAATGACGGCATTGCGTCATGGGACGCACTTTCGGGCACCGGGTATATCATGTATACCGAGACAGATATTTTCACGCGCTTTGGCGCTAACCCCGGATTTAATACAGCAGAAAATCTGGTTGCCGTAGTAAACCAGGGTGGACAATGGTACTGGAGCAGTTGGGGAGGCCTGACCGCATTTACGCCGGAAAACTCGGATCAATTGCTGGCTGAAGTAGATTTTGACAGCGATACGGTGGTAAACCTTGAGGGCACGGAAACCACCATAGAGGGCATCAGCGCCGGCTATGAAAGCGGTGACCTTGTCATCACACCCAACCAATTCGGGACCCCGCCCGCCGGCTCTCCCGAGGACTTCCATGTGCAGGGCACATCGGTTGTTATCCCCCCGCCAACGCTGGCTGATGAGCTGACATTTTCTGCTGCCCAACTCACTGTATCAACAGCCGCCGCTGCACGATCTCTCATGGGCAGTGTTGAATCAGCGCTCGAAACCCTGAATACAGAAATACAGGCCATTGGCGAATACCAGCAAATGTTGACACTCAAAAGCGAATTTCTGAGCACGAAGCGAATCAACGCTTCTCAGGCAAAAAGTAGAATCATGGATGCTGACTTTGCCAAAGAACAAATCGAACTGGCCAAACTGGAAATACTGCAAAACACAGGCGCATCGTCGCTGTCTCAGGCTGTTTCGGACAACAACCTCGTGTTACAACTCCTCTAGCACAACCGCCCGGCAGACGCGGCGTAGCTGCTACGGCGCATCGAGGTAAGATGCCACCAATTCATTGAACCGCGACAGGCCGGCCTCCAGGTATGGCAGTGGTAATGCTGAGCTGATCCGCAAGTGATGATCCATGCCAAAACAATCACCCGGTACCATCAGCACACTCTTTTCCTGCCGCAACCGCGCGGCAAACCGGGTTGAATTGACCGGAAGATTATAACGCACAAAAGAAAGCGCTGATGCCCGTGGCGGCGCCATCTCAAAGACACCGGGATGGACACGCAAGTACCTGTTGAGGGTCGCAAATCCGGTTTGGATGAGCGCACGCGTTCGGTTGATCAGTGCAGATCGGACATCAAGGGCAGCGCTGGCCAGTATGTTTGAAAGCATCGTGGTGCTCACCACGGCGTACTCGTGCCGGCGCCACAACGCTTCAATAGTATCGCTGGGTCCAACCATCCACCCGACACGCAGCCCGGGTAACCCGTAAGCCTTGCTCATACTGTTGACAGCAATGACGCGGTCATATTTACCGTAAAGCGTTTCCGTTTCGGGTGCGCCATCGTGTTCGGTGCCGGCGTAGACTTCATCTGCCAAAATCCAGGCTCCCACCCGGTCAGCAACCCGAATGAGCGCCTCAATTTCAGAAGCCGTTAGCATTGATCCCGTTGGATTATTCGGATTCACAATGGAAATCACCCGCGTGTTGTCGCTGACCCGATCCTCCAGTTCTCCAACATCCAGACGCCATCCTTCTGCTTCGTCCAATGCAAGGTGATGCACGTGTACGCCGATATTGGCTGCCATGCCGCCAAACTGCAAATAGGTGGGTCGCAACGCCAGCACGTCATCGCCGGGTGCAAGCAACGTTGTAGCCGCCAGCAAATTTGCCTCGGAAGCACCAACAGTTACCAGTACATTTTCAGCTGTTGCATCAGGATAAAGCGCAGCAATTTTTTCTCGCAATGCCTCGGCGCCATTTACCTCGGGATAGTTAATTGGTACATCCGCAAGATCACCAAATCCGAGCCCTGCCATTTCAAGCAACTCAGCCAGTTTCACCGGATGTACGCCGCTTTCCGAGTAGTTGTAGTCAACAAACTGCTCGTTTTCTGACAGAAATTGCTCCAGCGTAAAAGGCTTAAAGGTCATGGGCAAGGCTCCGGGATATTTAGCCGATTGACGAACGCACAGCTACAGGCTCGAGCGTGGTCAGCTCAGAAATTTTAACCAATCGGTTTTCCTTGATGCTTTTACGGGCAGCGATACCTACTAGACTAGACATTGCGCCGTCGCGAAAGCCGGCTGACTGGCGGTATGGGTCGGGCGCATCCGGGTTTACAAAGATTTTGTCTTTCAAACGCGTATCTCCTCCACCGTGTCCGCCGCCCCCATGCGGTACCTGGATCAATTGGGTGTAGCCAAAATTATCTGTTAGACGGAGCTCGTCGTAAGCCTCTCTCGGCCAGGGTTGGCGTTCCTGAACCCAGGCTTCAAGCCGGCCCTTGGTGCCATTAAACGCAATGCGGTACCCTTCATAAGGCGAGTAGGTGGTACAGGAATAAGAGACCTGCACATCGTTCGCGTACTTAATTTGCGCACCCATTTTGTCGTAGATGTCAATTTCATCCGACCACACGCATCCATCGCGCAGGTATCCGTCGTGATGTTCGTGGTCTACGTAGAGCTTCTTCAGGGTCTCATTTTTGGTGATATCCCAATGAAAATCACAAGATTGCTTGTGGGGACAGCTACGGCAGTTTGTATGCCGGAAATCATTGTTGCTGCCGTAAAACTCCAGGCCACCGTGCGCAAACACTTGCGTAGGTTCTGAATCGAGCCACCAGTTTAGCAGGTCAAAATGATGGGCTGCTTTGTGCACCCATAGCGAGCCGCCAAACTTTTCTTTGCCATGCCACCGGCGGAAGTAATCCGCCCCGTGGTATACATCCAAATACCAGTGAAAATCGACCGAAGTTACTCGCCCGATTTCACCTTGCATGAGCAACTCTTTCATTTTTTGACGGTGCGGCGAGTAGCGATAGTTGAACGTAACGGTGAGATTTTTACCCGTCTCCGCTTGTTTATCGATAATCGCCTGGCATTTCTGCTCGTCTGTGGTCATCGGCTTTTCCGAAATCACGTCACAGCCAAAGTCCATCGCTTTAACGATGAACTCGTGATGGGTGGAATCGACGGTGGTTACAATCACCATGTCGGGTTTGCCTTCACGCAGCATCAGATCAAAATCTGTATACGTTTTACAGTCCACG
The DNA here is from genome assembly GCA_039111535.1 of Bacteroidota bacterium. NCBI lineage: Bacteria > Pseudomonadati > Bacteroidota > Bacteroidota bacterium. The sequence continues at coordinate 12,791 of JBCCIM010000023.1, forward strand.
CCGATATACGCCTTGCCATAGGCCAGCCGGCCCGGGTTGTTGTCGCACAGCCCTACAAATTCCACTTCGTCAGCGTATTCACGCGCCACAGAACGTCCCCACATGGTAGTGCCGCGGATGCCCGTGCCTACCAGGGCTACTTTCATCTTTGCCTTTTTTGCCCCAAAAGCAATCCCCGGCCCTACAGCAGTTCCTGCAACAGCTGCGCTACTTGTTGCCAAAAATTCCCTACGCGACACATTTTTGTTGCTGTGCATAATGATTCCTCAATCAAAATTTCCCAAATGCGGTGGACATCAAGTTGTGGTATGTGGCTGATTGTGCCAGGCACGCCAATATAAACAGAAATACTACAAATTGAGGGGATAACTCACCAAAATCGACCTATCAGCAACAGAAGAAAAAACCTCAACAAAGTGGGTTTTAATACCGGTCTCCGTGCAGATCGCATTCGCTCCTGCCCCTACTGCAAGCAATTTGGGCAACTGATTTTTTGATTTTTGAAAACGGTTTCATAAATTCCTGAAAAGGTTTTCAAAAAAAGGAATGGCTACACCACCTCATCCATGCCTGCTGACATTTAATCTCCCTCCTAAAAACGATTAAACATTATGCGTTTGAACAAGCTACTATGTTTTGCACTTTCACTGCTTTTGATGCCGGGGCTGGTTTCTCAATTAGCCACCGCACAGGATGTAGTCTTTGATGACATGGAGCATGCAGATCCAGACAACAATGGCTGGTTTGCCTTTGGCAGTGACATTGGCGGTGGCGGGTATGCCATCGAAGACATGGACCTCCCTGCTGACAACGGTGGCGCAGCTGCGCTTAGCGTTGGCTTTGGCGGTGCAGCCGGCTTCATTGGCGGGTTTGGACGTACCAACCCGGTGGACCTTAGCAATGTGGACCATTTCAATTTCTGGATCAACCCGGCAGCCGACCAAAGCTATACGCTCGAAATCAACTTCCAGGATGATGACAACGGCGATGACGACATCCCCAACCCGTCTGCCGATGACGATGAATACCAGTTCAACTGCGTCGTTGGCCCTAACGGCCCTTGTGCTGTGAGTGGTGGTGGCTGGCAGTTGGTTGAAATCCCGTTTTCGGAGTTGTTTGATGACAATTCGTTTCATACCGGGGGCAACGCGGCCTTCGATCCAACGCCAACCTCTGCGGGCGGCAACGGGCAACTGGTCAACGTTGTGATCGCAATTATTGGCACCGGTACGGATGCCAACTTCCTGACAGATTACTGGGTGTTTACCCAGGGTGCGCTGTCAACGGACATCGAAGAAGCCGGCATCCCAACGGACTTCGCGCTCATGCAGAACTACCCCAACCCCTTCAATCCATCAACTGCCATCACGTTTAATATGCCACAGGCGGAAACGGTGAATCTCTCCGTGTTCAACCTCCTGGGCCAGCGTGTTGCTACGTTGATCGACGGGGCACAGCTGCAGTCCGGACAGCACACCGTTTCTTTTGATGCCACCAACCTGCCAACAGGCATGTACATCTACCGCCTAACCGCTGGCACCTCGTTTGCGCAAACGCGCCGCATGACGCTGGTGCGCTAAATACAGGTAATAACGGAACACGAAAGGCCAGGCTGACGATGCGTCAGCCTGGCCTTTTTTATGAATGTCGATTCTCGAGCGCCAAATGCCGCTTGGTTTATTTTGGCGCTTTCGCCGCCAATCAACAGCCAGATCCCACAAACCGGCGTCTCCGATATACAGGCTGTCTCAAGATTAGTCCAGCAAAGGGGCCCACAGCATCGCAATACGGGCTGTTTTGACTGTATTTAAGGTGTGGCGCAATTTCTGCTTTCTCCTTTCCATAACAAGGGCGCACTTCTTGTTCATCCCCTCGCCAACCGTGACACTGCCATGCAGAATGCTACTATAAAAGCGACGCTTACCCTTGCCCTCCTCTTTTTTACACAACCGCTAATTGCAGCTCCAATGCCGGATGACGACATCCAGCCGGGTGACTTGCTGTTCTTCTGGATCAGCGACAAAGGCCGGCACGTGGGCATTTACCTTGAAGACGGCAAATTCTTTCACGCCTCTACTTCAGAAGGCGTGACGATCAGCCGGCTCGATGCTGATTACTGGCGCTATCGCCTCATCTCCGTCCGCCGTGTAAATCATGACGTATCCCTGGATGCATTGAAGCGCGCCTTCAGGCAATACGACCCTGCAGCCTACAAGTACGGCGCCGTTGGCCCCAATCGATTCGACTGCTCGGGGCTCGTGCAACGCGTATTCAGAGAACACGGTGTTGACTTGCCCCGCACCACGCGCACCCAATTGGGGGTTGGTCGGAAAGTGATGTCGGGCCGCGACTACCTGTTGCGGAACCGGCGATAATGCCGACACAGCGGGATCAGGCCTAATCGGATCTTTGCAGCAATTTGGTTAAGTTGCCCTCTCACAACCTAGCCCAAATGCAAGCTTAGCTCGTGAATTTGCCGCACCTGCCTCCCAACACCATAGCACTCAGCGCATCCAGACTTATCCTAACAGGCTATTGCTGGATGTGCTGTTTTTCCCTGCTCCTGTGCATCAACCAATCAGCAGTGGCACAATCAGCGGCTGATTGGCTCATCGATAATTCCGCTTACCCGGCACGTATAACTACAGATGAATCTGCTGACAAAGTGGTCCTCTCAAACGGACTCATTGCCCGCACCTTTAAACTCGCACCAAACGGTGCGACGATTGGGTTTGATAACCTGATTACCAGTGAATCCATCCTGCGGGGCGTAAAACCCGAAGCGGTAGTCCTGATCGACAGCGTGCGGTATGCCATTGGCGGACTTACCGGACAACCCAACTATGCTTACCTTCAGCCTGGTTGGATTGACACGATGGTATCAGATTCCACTGCATTTCAATTTGTAGGCTATGAGACATGGTCCATCGAAGCGCCATTTGGCTGGAAGAGGGTCAGGCATCATGACGAAGATCTTGCGTGGCCGCCCAAAGGTGTGGCGCTGCGTATGGACTATCAACCGCCAGCGCACGCAACTTGGCTGGAAGGGGTCACTGTTTCTGTGCACTACGCGCTATATGACGGCATCCCGGCCTACAGTAAGTGGATCACGGTTCAGAACAACGCAGATGCGACAATCAACCTCGACGCGTTTACGAGCGAAATACTGGCCGCTGTGGAGCCGGCATCTTGGGTTGAAACGCGCGGCGTGCCCATGCCGACGCCCAACCTGCACGTAGAAACCGATTACGCCTTTGGTGGCATGCGTCCGGAGAATGCCAACCGGCTGTCTGTGCATTGGGTTAAAGATCCAGACTACGACACCCAGGTAAACTACCTCCGTACCACTCCTGCCCTGTTAGAAGTGCGGCCGACATACGGCCCCAATCAAACCATTAACGCAGGGAGTACCTTCACCTCTTTCAGGGCATATATACTCGTTTATGATACTACAGAAAGAGAACGCAAAGGCCTGGCAAAGCGCAAATTCTACAGGACCATTGCCCCGTGGGTTACCGAAAACCCGATTATGATGCATGTACGTTTTGCAGATTGGGAAAGCGTAAAGAAGGCCATTGACCAGGCAGCTGAAGTTGGATTCGAAATGGTGATTCTGACGTTTGGCAGCGGGTTCGACATCGAAAACCAGGACCCGGCCTATCGGGCAGAAATGAAACGTTACGCGAGCTATGCCCAATCCAAAGGCGTGGAACTGGGTGGGTATTCGCTGTTATCGAGCCGGCGTATTGAACCAGATTCAGATAACACGGTCAATCCGGATACCGGCGAACCCGGCGGCCAAACCCATGGCTTCAGCCCGGCGCTCGCGAGCCCCTGGGGACAAGCATACTTCGACAACCTGTATGACTTTTACAGCACCTCCGGCTTCACCCTCCTCGAACACGACGGCTCTTACCCGGGTGACCTCGATGCAGCCGCCCGCCCTCCCCTGCAAAAGGGCGTACACGACTCGCGTTGGGTGCAGTGGCAGATCATTGCTGATTTCTACAAGTGGTGCCGGGCGCAGGGTATTTACCTGAATGTGCCCGACTGGTACTTCCTCGTCGGCTCAACCAAAGTGGCAATGGGCTATCGGGAAACAAACTGGTCCCTCCCCCGCATCCAGCAGGTGATTCACGCGCGACAGAATATCTACGATGGGACATGGGACAAAACTCCTTCGATGGGCTGGATGTTTGTCCCGCTCACAGAGTACCACGGCGGCGGCGAGGCTGCTACGATTGAGCCGCTGGACACGCACCTGTCCCATTATGAGCAAATGTTAGCCAACAACATGGGCGCCGGCGTCCAGGCCGCCTACCGCGGCCCGCGCCTGTACGACACCCCGCGTACCAAAGCGATGGTAATGAAATGGGTGAACTGGTACAAACAGTACCGTGACATCCTCGAAAGTGATCTCATCCACGGCCGCCGCGCAGATGGGCGGGATATCGATTGGATGCTGCACGTAAATCCCTTTCTCGAAGAAAAAGGGATGCTCGTTGTATTTAACCCACTCAAAGAAGAAGTCAGCCGCACGCTAAGGGTCCCGCTGTATTATACAGGCTTAACAGACAGCGCTGTTGTTGGGCACGCAGGTACAAGTCCATCGGTATTACCCCTGGCGCGCGACTATTCGATTGAACTAGAAGTGACTGTACCTGCACAGGGCATGAGCTGGTACGTGATCAAAGCCCCTTCCGATAACTGATCTGCTTACAAACTTTCGCGCACCACATCGAAGATGCTAACTACCCCATTAAACGCAGTAAATACACCCAGGCCGCCTTCAATATTCGATGGAGGCTCAGTAAGATCGCGTGAGTCCTGTTCGCGGTTTTCATACAGGTCAACGTACTCCTGGTTGATCTGGTATACCGTCACGTAATGGGGCCCTAACCAACTCAACGTAACCGGAATGATGTCGTGGAAATCTGCCGTAGTAGGTTCTGAAATGATTTCAAAATCTCCAATAAAATCGCGCACAAAATCAGGTAGGATAAAGTCCGGGTCCTCCGGGTCGTCGCTGGTGACAACCACAAAATGATAGTTCGCTGCCGGGTTATCCCAGGTCACAGTGAAGAACTCACTCAGGCTATCAAAATTGCCGCCACCACCGCCAAACCCTATGCCGGCAAAATTCGGTACGGGCATTTCACTACTGGGTAACTGGACGTTTTGCGGTGGTCCAGGTACCGTCGTTGTAGCCGTGATGGTTGTGCCATTGTAGTCGATGGACAAAAGAAACGTATCCCCTGTTTCGATTGTCAGATCCTCCCCATCGTAGGCATAAAATCCATCTGCACCGGATGCCGTGAGCGGGTAGCTTGTGCCGGCTTTCATCAGCGTAACCGATGCGTCATTTACCGGTACACTGCTTGAATCTGCACTACCAAAAGGAATGGCGCGTTTCAGACGTACATCGTTGACTGGTTCGCCGGCAAAAAGGAAGGCTTCTACAACAAGCAAATCTTCCGCTGTATCAGGCGCGGTACTGTCGCACCCAATTGCCACCAATACAAACAGGCTAATACACAAGACACGAAGTGTTTTCATCGGTATAGAAATTTTGGATGAACGGTTTGCACGATTGTAAGCCATCAAAAATCGACACGAAAAGAGAGGTTGGGTGTAAACCCGAGGAATCCGACATCGGTGACTGTTACAGGAGTCTGCGACAAATCAAATTCTTTGTACCAGGTATTGCTCTGGTTGTACAGGTTGAAAATCGAAAACCCAAGCTTGCCTTTGGCTGCTTCGCCTACCGGAAACAGGTAGTGCACAGCCAGGTCCAGCCGATGGTAGGCCGGCAGCCGGCGATCGTTTTTCCCACTCACATGGATGTAACTCTGCACCGAGCCATCTACCAATTCGATGTCATAAAATGACTCGGGCGCGGTGTAAGGTTTACCGGAAGCATAGGTCCAGGTCATCGAACCAAGCCATTGTTCGTTAATCTCAAAACTGTTCACCAGTTTGAGTTCGTGCTCCTGGTCTTGCAAGGCGGGAAAAGGCGCGCCGTTGTTCAGGTCAGCAAAGGTGTGCTCCACTTCAGCAAGCGTATAGCTTAACCAGCCGGTAAACCTTCCGGTTTTCTTTTGAATGAGAAATTCCATCCCGCGCGCAATGCCGTCCCCGGTAAAGAACAACTCATCAGCGCTAATCTCGCGTATGCTGGGTCGGAATCGCAAGGAAAACTCGGTGAGTCCGGATAGGTCTTTGTAGTAGGCTTCGACATCAAACAGCCAGTTTGCTGCATCGTAGCTCAGGCCGGCGACATAGTGGGTTGCGCCCTGCACACCTACGTCCTCTCCATCAGCGAGTAGCCAAAAATCACGGGCACCCTCCGTCACGTTCTCATTTACTACACGCGCCACAAACTGGTTATAATCACCATACGCTGCTTTGAGATGCAGCCGGGGTGTCAAATTGAACTTCATCGCAAGACGCGGCTCCAGGTATGTTTGATCTACCTGATCGTAGTGGGCCATGCGCAAACCGGGCGTTACCGTGAGACCGGGGAATACGCGCCAGGTATCTTGCACATAGGCACTGAACTGACGTCCCAGCTGGTCGCGTGATAATACGCCGAGCGTGTCATCCCGGACGAAGTTGTAGGTCACATCTGAAGCAGTGTACTGCGCGCCAAATTCAACGTTGTGGTTTTGCGAAAGGCGCCACTCGTTTTCGAGCTTCAAGGTCAGGTCTTGCACGTCGTTGTTTTCGACTGTGCTAAACGTGTTAGCAAAGAGTACTGTATCAGCATCTGCATCACGCCGTTCGACAAACCCGTTCCGGTCATAATCACTGAAGTAGTTGGAGTAAGCAACCAGCGCGTTGGTGTAAAAGCGCGGCGTCCATTGCCGGGACCACTTGGTGCTTACGCCAATGTTGCCCCAGTCTGTGAAATCAGCCAGTTCACTATCGATACTGACGTTGGCTTCCGCACCGAAATTGCCGGCTCCCGGAATCAGTTCACGTGACTTATCGAGATGGTCTTTTCCGTTATAAAAACTTAGCGCCAATACATCTTTCCGGCTCGGTCGGTACGTGAGGCGCGCGTTTACATCGTAGAAATAGAAATTGGGTTCTACCGCGGCTGACTGTTGCCCGAAAGGTCCGTTGCCGCCCGTCTGATCGACATTCAGGTCCTCACCAGTTACGGTCTCATAGATACTGCTGTAGACTCCTGATTCCAGGATATCGGTATACGACCTGCGCGCTGACAACAGCAAGCTACTTTTTGCCCCAATCGGGGCCTCGATGGTAGCATTGGCACTCAAGAGGTTTACACTGGCGTGGCCGGCAAACACATTGGCCCCGGTACGCCCCGTAAGATCAACCACGCTGGACGTGCGACCGCCGTATTTTGCCGGATACCCCCCTTTGAAGACCTGCACGTCTTTGATCGCATCAGCGTTAAAGGCACTGAAGAAACCATAAAAGTGATCCACGTGGTAGACCGTCATGCCATCCAGTAAGACCAGATTTTGATCCGGTGTCCCACCGCGGACGAACAATCCGGCTGAACCTTCGTTCGTACCGCTGATCCCCGGCATGAGCTGCAAAGAGCGGAAGATATCTACATCGCCGGCCGTTGGCAACACAGCGAGGTCTTTAGGTGAAACGGTGAGTTGGCTCACATTTTCAGCGGTTTTCATCATCTGGTACCGCTCTGCTGTAACTACAACCTCTTCTTCAAAGGACGCCGTCACCGGCTCCAATAATACATCAAGGGGTCTATTCAGCGTGCGCACGTCAATTTTGAACTCGGCAGGGCTGTATCCCAGGTATCTGAATCCGATAACAACACTGTCTTCGGGTACGCCCAGCAAGACAAAAAAGCCGTCCACATTGGTGGCAGCACCCAAAGCGGTGCCAACAACAAGAACGCTTGCATTGGGTAGCGTCTCTCCCGTATTTGCATCACGTACAATGCCGGAGACGGTCTTCTGTCCGTAAGCTTCAGATACCAGCCCCCAAGGGCCTAACCCCAAAAATATAACCATGGCTGCCAGGTACAAACCTCTGTTCGTTGCCGGCAACACTTTTCGTTTAAACATCAAATGAACCCTCATAAATCAAGTCTCCTTTTTCTTAAACTTGGATGGCCTATGCGTATTTCAGGGTCTATCTCATGTGCATAAGGGCACCAGCACAAGCCGGCGCAATCTGGTGGCGAGGGTATGAACGGAGCAGCGGGAGGCATGTTGTTACATCGTTTTAAAAAGGATGTAACAGATGTAAACGAAGCGTATCATCGGTGTTAATTCTTTATATGCAGCAGAAACGTACAACCGATCTAGCCGTAGCTTTTTCCTGATACGGTCATTTATGAAGCAACGCAAAAAATACCCCAAAGTCTTGGTACTGGCGCTTGTGCTGCTCGGCTCGCTGCCGTTGCTCGCCGTCCTCCAGTACAACTGGCTCTCACAGCTTAGCCAGGCGGATTATGTGCGCATGCAATCCAATATCGAAAGCGTTGCCCAGCAATTTAGTCAGGATGTAGATCAGGAGTTGATTGGTGCACACGTTGCGTTTGTGGGTTCGCGCACCACGACCCGCGAGGCGTTGACCACCGAATTGGTAGAGCGGTTTAATCGTTGGGAAGCCTTGTCTCCTTACGCCTCGATCGTCAAATCTATTTACCTCGTCGAAAAATCGGATAGCGGAGCGCCAACACTTTATCGATTCGACAAAGCTACCGGTCATCTGACACAGGCGAATTGGCCGGCAGCAGTTGTCAACTGGATAGCGCAACAGCCAGTGTACCAGGCACATCCCCGGCCGCAAGCAGAATCTCAAACAAACGAATGGATATCGCCGATTCCCTTCTCAGGGACAACAGGCCTAATACAACCAGGGAATCGTCCTCCCATCGGGTGGCCTACGGGCATGATGGCTAACGAAGCATTCAACCAGTTGTTGCTCGGCTTTGATACACCCTACATTTTTGACCAGATGATACCTGCTATCGCGGCCAAATACTTCCTTGAAACAGCAGATGCTGCGTATGATCTTCTGATTACAAAGCGCGGTGCACCCAATGCAATTTTATACCAATCCGACCCCACCCTCACAACTGCGTCTTTTGCAGCGGAGGATTTTTCGATGAACATCGGCATGCCTGATCAGCCGCAGATCATGCATACCTTCTCCAAACTCCTGGGCGCACAATCACCGATCACACCAGAAACGGTGATGGCCTTCTTCCGCAAAGGCTTTCAGTATTCACGACTCACTGCTGGTGGACCTTCGGCCGGCATGGGAGGTGGTTCAGCCGGCTTCATGCCCGTGCGAACGTGGCAGTTGCACATAAAACACAAAGCCGGGCCACTTAACCAAATCGTAGCACAAACCAGAAACCGCAATCTTTGGATAAGCTTTGCTGTACTGCTGATCCTTGGCCTGTCCATTGCCATCATCATCATCTACACCCGGCGCATGCAGCAGTTGGCAGATCAGCAAATGGCGTTTGTGGCTGGCGTCTCACACGAATTACGCACGCCGTTGGCTGTTGTGCACGCCGCTGGCGAGAACCTGCAAGATGGGCTCATTACCGATATGGCTGAGACGCGGGACTATGGTAAACTCATTGTTGATGAAAGCAGAAGCCTGTTGAATACCATCGAGCAAGTACTGGCCTATGCCGGCATTTCTTTCGGACTCGGCCCACCGCCTGACACAGAAGTCTACGTAAACACCCTTATACACCAAATCCTGGATGAAAACCGCGAAGCACTGCGGTCTTTTGAGCTACACCTACAACTAGACGAAGACCTTCCACCTGTTCAGGGTGACCAGGAAGCGTTGCATACCGTACTGCAAAATCTGGTACAAAATGCCATCAAATATGCCAACGGCAAGAAATGGATTGCCATCCATTCACACCCCTCGGATACGCACGAGAAAGCTGTAGAAGTAGTCATACAGGACCGTGGTATTGGTATCGACCTGGCAGAACAGGCCAACATTTTTGAACCCTTTTATCGCACAGCAGATGTACGCAAAACGCAAATCCGCGGTAATGGACTCGGACTCAGCATTGCGCGGCAAATACTCCACGTGCATGGTGGTGACATATCCGTCACCAGTACCCCCAACAACGGCAGCGCCTTTTATGTAACCCTCCTGCATAGACCGCCCAAAGTATCCCCTGCTGCCTAAACCAGATCGTCAAGCAAACCCAGCATGAATAAGCGCATATTGTTGATTGAAGATGAACCAGGCCTCGTACTCACGCTTCGGAAGCGCCTGGAGTCCGAAGGCTTTGACGTGTTGGTTGCAGATAATGGGGACGCCGGCCTCGAACAGGCGATCAATGAATCGGTGGACCTGGTGCTGTTGGATGTGATGATGCCCGGCCGCGATGGGTTTGAAGTCTGCAGCGAAGTGCGCCGGCACAAAGCCTTCATCCCGATTATGATGCTAACTGCCCGAAGCCAGACCATGGACAAAGTGCTCGGCTTCCGACTTGGCGCAGACGACTACCTCACCAAGCCATTTCAGATGGCCGAGCTCATCGCCCGCATCAAAGCCCTGCTCCGCCGATCAACCGCCAAAGAGGAAGCCATCAACGAACACCGCTATGTCTTTGGCAAGGTGACCGTCGATTTTAAACGCGCCGAGGTATCCCTGGATGACACCCTGGTTGCCCTCTCCGCCAAAGAGTTTCAGCTACTACGCTATTTTGTCGAACACCGGGGCGAAGTACGTTCTCGCGTTGAAATACTCAACGAAGTGTGGGGATACCCAACCGTTCCTAATACCCGTACGGTGGACGTCCACGTTGCCAGGCTCCGGCAAAAAATAGAACCCAATCCGACCAAACCCATCTACCTGCTTACCGTCCACAATATCGGGTATCGGTTCGACGGCTGACAGCGCTATACCTGCGAAAAAATTTCTACGCCTAGCATCTTTTGCCGCTGTTTCCCACAACAAGGCGGTTACAGATGTCAACAGCATGTAACAAACGTAAATTCGACAGCCTTATCGCCCTTTTTCGCTTATAAGCCCATCATACCGACCGATGACTTCATTGGCTTGAAAGGATGGAAAACGCACCCAATTTCACCTGTTTGTCCGCTGAGACGCATGTTGACCTGCCACATATCAACAATAACAGGGCAGAATGCCGGCATATAGGTTGCATTTTCCATCACCATGTTTGCGCGAACATAGCAATACCATAAAAAATCAACTCTTTACGAGGTATACACATGGAAATATCAGGATTGGGATTTCGTCAGGAAATCCTCGCATCCGGACAGCTTCCTGACGTACAGGAAGTAAGCAGCCGTATGATCCAGAAAATGGATCAAGACGGTGATGGACAGCTGAATACAGCTGAGCTGGGCAAACACGCTGAACGGCTTGCCGGCGCAGACCAGAATGAAGATGGCCTGATCGGGCAGGACGAACTGATCCAGCAAATGGAAGCCAAAATGGCCGAGTTTGGCGGATTCAAACCCGGCGAGAAACCCAATATTCAGAAGCTGAAAAGTATGATGGGTATGATGCAGCAGAAGTTCACCGCTGCAGGCGGACCTGCTGGCCAGGAAAACGATCTCTTCAGCCTGCTCGACTCGCTCGAGACGTCTGAGGACGACAAACAACGCCTCAAGTCGCTGATGGAAAGCAACCCATTTGACATCTCTGTCTAAGTGGGATTCTGTTTAAGTGCGTTGTACAGGAGCCCTCATCGGTGAGGGCTCCTGTATCTCATTCATACTACCGATACCGCAGAAACGCCACGTTCCAATGCCGCTCGTCAACATTGAGTTGGCCGCCAATTATTATCTTCGTCTTGGCCAACCCGGTGATTAAAATAGCATCAGCACCTCGCGCCTTTGCCTCCTCTTCCAGTTTGGATTTAATCTTTCGGGTCCGGGCCAAAAAGCCGCTGCCCAATCCGCGCCCAATTAAGTCGTACGGTTTATCTACGGAAGCTTCTGTGTAGTAAAAATCGACTGCTGCTGTTGGTGCATATTCATCGCCGACATAGTATACATTAGCGCATCCTGAAACCGACATAAAGACAAGACATACAGTCATCCATACAGTACACCGGGGCAAAAAATCGCCATGGTTAATGTTATTATGGGTCAGCATACTTGAAAAGAACGTGTGCATCTACTTCTTCCTTTTTTGTCTGTGAATAGAGCTTCCAATTAGCCGGCGGACATCATACGCTTGCGCATTTGCTTCTTCCGATCTTTCTCCATCTTCTTCCAGGTTTTCATTTGCTTCTTGTCCAGGTGCGCGTCCAACTGCTTGTTGGTATCCTTCTCAATGCGCTCCATTTCATTGCCCATTTGCTGCAATGTGCTACGTGCAGGGCGCTTAAAATTGGGGTCGCTGAAATCAATGCCGTATTTATCCATGATGATCAGGCGTTCGACCATCGTATTTTGCAAAATCTCGCCAACGGCTACGGCCTGTTCGTCGGTCAATGATAACCGTTCTTTGTTCTCCATCATCTGCGCATCAAACTGTTGCTTTTGCGCTTCAGAAAGCGTTAGTGTTTGTGCCATCGCAGGCGAAACAAAGAGAAGGAGCAGCATACTGAATGCTGCCATTCTGATGTTATTAACGAGTGTATTGTTCTTCATGGGTTTGTATCCTTATTTATTTATGATAGCATTACTACAGGCCCCTGTTAGGAAACTACCCTGTAGCGTGTGGTTGGTATTACTTCTTGCCGGCCCAGTATCAATGGGCCACAATCCGGCCATCTTCCATTTCGATGGTGCGATCACTGGCCTCGGCAAAGTCTACATCGTGTGTGACAACCAGGATGGTGGTATTGGTCTCGTCCACCAGTTGCCTGAAGACATCAAAAACGATATCGGTATTTTTAGAGTCGAGATTCCCAGTAGGCTCGTCGCAGAGTACGATGTCGGGTTCATTGATGAGTGCGCGGGCAATTGAAACGCGTTGCTGTTGTCCGCCGCTCAACTTAATTGACTGCTTCAGTGCCTGGTCTCGCAACCCCAGGATATCCAGTTTCTGGTAAGCCCGCGCCTCAATTTCCTCATAGCTGTATTTACCGAGTTTGAGGGCCGGCAGCATGACGTTTTTTAGGCAGGTAAACTCAGGCAACAGGTAGTGGAATTGGAAAACAAATCCGATGTTCTTATTGCGGATCGAAGCCATGTCCGAATCGTGCCGACCGGTGACGTTTTCATCAAGCAAATGTAGTTCGCCCGTATAGTCGTTGTCCATTGTACTGAGGCAGTAGAGCAACGTCGATTTACCAGATCCGCTTTTGCCGATCATACACGCAAACTCGCCGCGGCGCACGCTCACGTTGATGTCTTTCAACACGTGAAACTCAACAGGGGTATGGAAAAATTTATTCAGATTGCGGGTTTGCAATACAAAATCTTGCATGGCTCTTACCTATTTTCTAAAGATTTCTACAGGGTCCACGTCGGCGGCTTTGCGCGCCGGGAAATAGCCGGCACAGAAGGTCAGTACCAGGCCCAACAAGGTGCTCCGTAACACGAGGGGCGCCTCCATGCTGATCGGGAAATAACCAACAGGTTGTCCGATGTAGATGTGGCTCATGATATTGATCAGCATCAGGCCTCCTAAAATCCCGAGCATCGTCCCGATCACTCCGAGTAACAGCGCCTCCATGATGAAAATGCGGATGACGTCTTTGCCATTAAAACCGGTTGCTTTCAAGATTGCGATGTCGTCTATTTTCTGAGAGATTGTGGTGCTCAGAATGTTGTAGATACCAAAGCCGGCCATAAACAAAATTGCTATCGATATCGCCGTCATCATGATCTCGCGGGTCGATTCCTGGGTGAGGATATCTTTGTTGATCACCGTCCAATCGTCAACGTTGTAGGGCACCACGTCGGCCAGTTGCTCCACGTAAGAGAGGCTCGCATCTGGATCAACCGTATTGGCATAGATGGTAGTCACATAGCTCGGTCCTTGCTTGAGAAATTGCTGCGCGGTGGTTGTGTTGACAAACGACCGCGCTTTGTCTAGCGAACTGGCACCCGTTTCGAAAATCCCGACAATTCGCAGGACTTTATTGACTCCTTCGGTTGAAGAAACCGTAATGTTATCTCCGATGGAGAGGCTGAGGTTTTCGGCGATGCCGGCGCCTACAATGATACCATTCAGGTTATCCTGCAGCGCCTCAAGCGAGCCTGCAATCATCACCTCTTCGGTTTCAAACATCGCTGCATACTCCCGCATATTAACACCAATACCCTGCCCCTGCATTTGCGAACTGCCGCGCCGATAGGTAGCTGAAAACTCGACAAGCGACAATGCATTGGTGATGTAAGGCTCCTCTTTGATGTCGCGCAGCAAGGCTTCCGGGTTGCTCAGTTTCTTTGATCCTTTGGTAATCTGCGGATTCTTGATCAGCACCATCCCTTCCCCATTGCCAAACAACGGCAGACTCATTTCGTCATCTTTGTCGATAACGATGTGCGCGTTGTTCTTGAAAATGTTATCCCGGCTAAAGTCGGAAAACCCACTGCTTAACGAGTTCATGAACAGGTAGATGGCTACCGCTATCGTGATTCCCAGCGCAGTAACAAGGGTCTGCTTCTTTCGGGTAATGATGTGGGTTAAGGCAATCTCTAGATTTACGGGTAAACGCATTGTTCTCGGTTTTTTGGGGATTTCGGACTATCGTGATTCCAGCATGCTCAAATCGAAAACACGGAAGCACAAAAACCCGAAATCACGTGCTAATTGATGGCGACCGTCAGGGCCGTTTCTTCATCGATACCGTCGATTACCTGTACCCATTCATTGCTGACGGTTTTGGTTTTCACCGGTACCTTTTCACCCGTGGCTTTAAGCTGGACATTGCCATTGAAGTCCAGGAATTTGCGCGGGATGAGTAACGCGTTATCCACCTGCTCCACAATGATATTGCTCTGTAACTGCGTACCTACAATCTGAAAATCAAGCGGATCGAGGAAGGTGAGCCGCGACGTAAAGGACTGACTGGTTTCATTGAATGTCGGTAGAATTTCGCTCACTACAGCCTGCAGCGGCTGACCGGGATTTGTGTTAAGTTCAACGATAGCAGGCTGCCCCACTTTGACCTCAACAATGGCGCTCTCATCGATCTGTACCTCGGCATAGATATCAGTAGGGTGCCCAATGGTGGCGATAACCGTACCGCGCCCAACGTAGTCCCCTACTTCCTTGAACTTCTGGTACACTTTACCGGGGACAACAGCGCGAATAGCAACCTGCTTCAGCGACTCAGAAGAAAGCTCAAAACTCATCCGTGAATTGATCAACTGCTGCTCTGTATCCCGTTCGAGCTGGCTACGGGTTTCAATGGCCGCTTCCAGGTTTTTCTTCGCGTTTTGCGCCGTCAATTGGGCGCGCTCGTAGTCGACCCGTGCAACACTATTCTGCTCCCAAAGGGTAGTGTAACGCGCCGCCTGCAAAGAATCCTGTGCGTACTGTGCCTCGGCTATTTCTATGGATACCTGTGCCTGGCGTAAAGCCGGCGACGTTTTGCTTGCATTCGACTCAGCGATGGCCAGAAGCTCTTCGCTGCCCTGGTTGTTTACCCGGGTTTCTTCGTTGTCGATGACGGCCAATACCTTACCCTGCTGGACGATATCGCCGGCTTCAAAATCCATTGCGACCAGGTAACCATCAGATTTGGCGATCAGGTTGTACGTACCCCGCGCAGCCAGTTTGCCGCTTGCAAAGACAGTTTCCGTTACGTCTTTGCGGATAGGCGTCGTATCTTCAAATTCTTGCTGACATCCGGTCAACAAAACAAATAAAGCGAGTATGGAAAGTTGGGTTTTCATAGCGGTTAGAATCTGTTGTTGATCAAAATTTTCTCGTAAGCCAATTCGAGTGAGATGGCTGAAGCATTGGCGGCATAAATGGCATTGAGCATGGCGTCGTAGCTATCCAGCAACCTGTCCACCGGCAGCAATCCCTGCACATACAGGTTCAAGTTTTTACTGTAGCTATCCTCCTGCAGGCGCTGAATTTCTACAGATGTGGTGTACTCGTCCTGTGCTTCTTTATAGGTATTATCCAACCGCTGCTCCTCGATACTTAGCGCAAGTTCAGCTTTCTCCACTTCGCGCGAGGCGATCTCGTAATCGAGTTTCGCCTGCCGCATACTGGATACGGTGCCTGTGGTTGGCAATCTGAAACTGAGCGTTAGGCCCAGGTAGTTGCTGTTGACCCAGTCGCCAGTAAGCGGCGTAAAAGACTGGTTGTTTAGCTGGTAGGTGTTGCCGGCAAAAAAGGAAAGCGATGGCCAGAGCAAGGACTTGCTTTTCTTGTAATTCTGCCGCGCATAATCCTGATTCAGCAACTGTAATTTGAGGTCCAGCCGGCTTTGCGCCACCGTGGGCTGTGCATGTAATGCTTCCGCTTGCTCCTCATGCACAACACGCACCTCTTCCGTCTCGGGAATATTGCACAGCGCTTTAAGCGTCAGGTAAGCATCGATCAGCAGATAATCGATTTGCCGCAGGCTTTTTTTGGTGTTCAGTTTGCTGACCTGCGCATTGTTCAGGTCTTGCTGACTCACCTGCCCTTCTTCAAACTTGCGTTGCGTGATCTCAAGCACAGAGTCAGCTGAAGCCAACAAGGCGTCTGTGCTTGCGCGCTGACGGTCCAGGTTGACAATGGCGTAATAACTGTCTGCCAGGTTCTCTTGCAAGATCTGACGTGTACGCTCCCCACTTGAGCGCGTCAGGTCTTCGTTGATTTTGGCGAGTTTATAATCGGCCCATCCAAGCGGGTTGAGCAGCTTGACTTCCAGGGTTTGGGAAAACTCTGTGGTATAGGGCGAGCCGGCGCGCAGTTCAACGGTTGAGCCGGGTTGTCCACCAAAGATTTCGGCCGGCAGCAGCGTCACTGGTAATTCGCTAAAATGGGTAAACGTGCCGGGCAGGCTGACAGTCGGGTCAAACATCTCGAAGCCAGCGGCTTTCTTTGCCGTTTTGGCTTGCGCGAAGCGGATGTTATCGATGATCAGGTCCAGGCTCGCTGTTTCGCTGTATGCGATAACTTCGTCGAGACTGCGGAAAGTATGTTCGGTGCCCTGCCCTGCGGCGTTGCCAGCAGCAAGGGTTATGCTAAGTATGATCAGTAAGAGCGTCTTCATAGAAATAGGCTTTCAAGGTGATTGACACCTGGGAGAAGACGCAGATAAAAGCCGTTGGGTTATGCGAAAGTACCTGAAGTGGACAAGGTAGCGGGTGAAGTGGACAGCCGGCCTATTTTAAACTCAAGAAGTGCTCAGCCATTCTTTAAACGCTGTCACTTTTAGCTTACCGACGAGCACGCGCTCGTCGAACGGAATGGTCAGTTTGACCTGCAATTTACGGTGGTAGTCTTTGGCAACGCTTTGCACAGCCCGCCGGTGTACAAGCTGCTGGCGGTTCACGCGAAAGAAGGCCGGCGCAAGGTCTGCCTCGAGCTGATCGAGCTTCTGATCTACAAAATATCGTTTCTTATCAAAGGTAAGCGCAGAGAGCATTTCATCTTTGATAAAGAAGACCGCCACGTCATCTACAGCAATTGGGATAAGTTTGTCGCCCTGATGGATAAGAATTGACGTGGTTTTGCGTGCCGGGAAAAGCTCTTGTTTAATCGCTTCTGTAATGGCCTGAAAATCCACAGCCGGCGCAGGACTCGTCTGTCTTTTCAGGCTGGTATATTTATCGATCGCCCGCTGCACTACTGCCTGGTCAAACGGTTTCAGGATATAATCGATGCCATAGGTTTGAAAAGCCTGCAGCGCAAATTGATCAAATGCTGTGCAAAAGACCACGGGGATCGTATTCTCAACAGCCTGAAAAATATCGAAGCTCAGCCCATCTGAAAGCTGGATATCAGAGAAGATGAGATCAACAGCCGGCCTGGCCTGCAAGAAAGCAATGCCGTCTTCTACAGATCCAACCACGGCTACAATTTGGGCTGCAGGCAATACCTCAAAAATGGTCCGTTTCAGGTCGTTTGCTGTGCGCTTTTCGTCTTCGATAATGAGTATGTTCATAATCCTAAACGCTGACAATCAACGGAATGGTTACAGCAAAAGAATCTTCACCATCTACAATCTCAATATCTGAGCCATTGGTTAGCTGATACCGTTTTCTCAGGTTCAACAACCCCGTTTCATTGCGTTCAGTAAGCTTCAATCCAACCTTTTTATTCCATACCGTCAGTTGCTCAGCCGTGTACGAGATAGTAAAATGCAACGGCTTCTTTTCACTGAAATAGTTGTGTTTGAAGATATTCTCTACGAGCGTCTGCAACGCAAACACAGGAAGTTGATGAGTTAACGCCTCCTCAGGGATATTTATTTCATACGTAAAGGCATCTTCAAACCGGATAACCTGCAGTTCGATGTAGTTCTGCACGTATTCCAATTCCTGCGCAAGCTTTGTAAGATCCGCTGATTCGTTGGTGAATGCGTAGCGCAGAAAGCTGGAGAGTTTGACGGTATACGCCTCAGCGTCTTTGGCATTCTCAGCTATGAGCGACTTGAGTGTACTGAGCGCATTGAACAAAAAGTGCGGCTGAATTTGCCGGATCAGCGACTGTTTTTGCGCTTCCAGGTTTTCGATTTTGAGCTTGTCGATGGTGGTTTGCGCTTCCTTTCTGAGCTCGCCCGAGCGCACAAGTTCAATGATCACCCAGATGATGCCGTTCACCACCAGGGCATTAATAAAAGGATAGACCGGGACTCCAGCGAAAGCAAAACCTTCGCCCAGTAAACTGCGAGCAAGCAAACGAACAGGAAAACTTAAAAAAATAATCAGTACAAAGCTCACCAGGTACAATTGCCAGTGCTGGGGTAACCGCACACGCGACACCAGTACAATGTTCACAAACCATATGGAGGACACATATAAGCTGATAACTACACCAAACCTAAACGTATCCTCAACACTCATCCCTCCCTGAAAATACAACGCCAGCGCTGCATTCAGTACGATAAGCGGCGTGGTGATGCATGCGCCGAGCAACAGTTTTTTGATCATGCTTCAGTCTAACCCTTAGCCGCTTTTTTGGCTTACGCGAGTTGTATGAAAGCTATTTTCAGCGAGATGTGCAACAGATTTCCAACGACTGACTTCCTGTTTCTCACTCAACTTCAAATATCGTGGGCAGGTGTGCTGAAAAATACCCTAAACCATCTCGTACATTTGTCGGATGGTTTACCGGTTCGTTAACCAGCGAGGAAATCAACCCGCCAGTGCGCTGCCTCGCATCCAGAAAGCGAAAATAGCCTTCTGAAATATGCGCCAGGGTTAGAAACACGTCAGCCGAAGCCAACGCATCATCGAAGATCAACTCAGATCCGCTTAACATGGCCCCATCTACCGCCTGATCGGTGAGTAGCGCACGGTAGAAAATGAGTTCGTTCGTATTCAGGCTGGCAAGCGGGTTTTCAGGATCTTCGATATCAACAGAATCACCTTCGGCAATTTTGTATCCATAGAGCGCGTAATAATTGTCTCCGGGTAAGTCTTCAAAGGCATAAGACAAGCTGAACGCCGTACTGTCGCCATCACTTTCCTCAGTCAGGGAAACGGTATCCAGGGTTGCCACGGGGAGCCATTCAGTTACCGCTTCAATGGATTGGCCTGATGAAAAATCAACAACAGAAAGCGTTAGCAAATCGTACGGCTGTAGATTATCGGGCGCTATAAGCGTGTAAACACCAGGCGTATCCGGTACTTGAAAAAGGGTATCTGTCCCCATCGGGTGTGATACCGTCACCAGGGCGTCAGCAACAAGCAATGTGTTGATCAAATCGGCCTCCAGGCTATCAACCGAAGTTGCTGACAATGCAGAAAAACTACGGCTGACGGTTACCAGCATGGCTACATCTCCAACACGAATCGAAGACACCACCAGTTCAGACGCTGCCGGCTCAACCTCCACGGGCAGATCAGCGATACTACAACCCGTTACCAGTACGCTTAAGAAGAGGAGTATGCGTTTCATCGGTTGATATTGAAGTTATAAGAGAAAAAAGGAATGAAGCCAAAGAGTCCTTGCTGGACGTATTGGTAGGTAACGCCGTTGTTTTCGATGGCGACGCGAAATGGTGAGGCCCGGTTGTAGAAATTGTAAGCACCAATCTGCCACTCCCCGCCCCACCAGCGGGTGGCTCCAGAGCGAATGATGAAGCTGATGTCGAGTCGGTGCGTGGGCGAAAGCGCAACACCGTTTCGTTCAGAAAACACAGGGACTAGTTCAACGGACGTAAGCGTCGGATCGGGCATGAGAAACTGGCCCGTTTGCGGTGTAAATCGCGCTCCAGACATGTAGCTCCACACCGTTGAAAACGTGACTTTGGGCGTCAACTCAGCCATAGAAACAAGGGTAAATGCATGCCGGCGGTCGAACTTGGCCGGATAGCGGTTCGCGTTGTTGAGTTCGTCAAACTGCCGGTCGGTTTTCGACAGGGTGTATGCCAGCCAACCAGTCCACCGCCCGGTGCGCCGGCGCAACAACACTTCCATCCCGTATGACCGGCCACTCCCCTGCAGCAGCTCATTTTCAAAGTTGTCGTTGAGAATCAAACTGGCCCCTTCGCGAAACTCGGTGATGTTGTCCAAAGACTTATAGTATCCTTCAAGCGTCAGACTGGCACCGAGCTTATTAAGCGCTTGCGTTACCCCCATCGACACTTGATTCGACACCTGGGGCTTCACGCGTCGGGTTACCGGATACCACAAATCGGTTGGTAAAGCGATACTTGAAGAAGAAACCCGATGCATGTACTGTCGCATTACGCTGTAGCTCGCTTTTACAGACGTGTCTTCATTTAGCAAATAGCGCAACGCAATCCTGGGCTCAGCGCCTGAGAAGCTTCTGCCGGATACAAAGGCCCCCGTATACCGGAGTCCGTAGTCTACTTTTAATGCCTCTCCAAAAGCGCGCTCGTTGCCGGCATACACTGCCCATTCTGTGGTGTTTAGTCGCTCTCCTTCCTGTGAAGCTACAACGTCGTTGATGTCGCCGGCAGTTCGGATAACATTGGGCCTGAACTGATGATAAACCGTCTGCCCACCAAACACGTACGTATTCTCGGGGTCACTAAAATATTCCCAGTCGCCTTTGAAGCCAAGGTCTTGAATCTGCGATTTGATCAATAGCGAGTTGTCTACAAATTCGCCGAAGATATCGTACTTGAACCGCGTTTGATGCAAGGTCAGATTGGAAAACAACTTGCCACTTGGATAAACGTGATTCCAGCGGAGCGTGGACGTAAAGTTGCCGAGGTTAAATCCGAAGTCCAGATCCCCTTCGAGTTCTTCTTCTTCCTCTTCATTAAGCTCGGGTAGTGAGAGCACATCATCCCCAAAATACGTACTAAAAAACAGGCGATCATTGGGCGAGATGCGGTAGTTCAGCTTCCCATTCAAATCGTAAAAGTAATACGGGATCTGTATGCCCGCCCAACGGAAAACCTGGTCGATGTAGGTCCGCCGGCCGGCCACCATGAAACTCACCTTGTCGCCAATCGGACCGTCAACCGTAAGCCGCGACGTCAACAGGCCAATGCCACCGCGGGCAGTAATCCGCTCAGAACTGCCTTCTTTCATCCGTACATCGAGAATAGACGACAAACGTCCGCCTTGCTGCACAGGAAAGGCCCCTTTGGTTACCTCAACATCGTTGATCGCATCGGTGTTGAATACAGAAAAGAAGCCAAACAGATGCCCGACGTTGTACACCACAGCTTCATCCAGAATTACCAGGTTTTGATCATCCGCACCGCCCCTGACAAACATACCGGTGGTCCCCTCGTTGCCTGTAGTCACGCCAGGCAGCATCGTGGCCACTTTGATTAAATCTGCCTCACCACCAATGGTTGGTATGGCGGTAATTTCTCCGGGCTCAAGACGCGTCGCGCCCATTCTGGTTGAGCGTACTTCTTCTTGCAACTCGTATCGGTCGGCGGTCACAACCACGCCTTCAAACGCGAGCACTTCGGGCGCAAGCTGGAAGTCGACACGCTCCCTTTCGCGAAGGTCCATCTCCCGCGTAATGGCTTCGTAGCCGATGTACGAAACCCGCAGGGTAACAAGCGGCTGTGCCAGTGTAATGGAGTAAAACCCGTAGGCGTTTGTGGTTGTCCCGAGTGTAGTGCCTTCAACCTGCACTGTTGCACCAATCAAAACTTCTCCATCTTCAGCGTCAGTGATCGAACCGCTGAGGGTAAAGGTTGGTGCTGGCTGCTGTGTTTGGGCAGCTACGGAAGTGATCCCCAAACACCAGAGTAAGCCCAAGCCGGCGTAAAATCGTATGACTGTCTTCATCGTGCACCTCCACGTAGCCTGAACTGAAAAGCCAACGAGCCACCACGCATAAAAGTCTGCACGGCAGTCCCATCCAGTTTGGTCAACAAGAACGAAGGGCGGGTATCGAGTTTGAGCGCCACTGAACGCGCCAGCTTAAGCCGGAGGACAAAGGGTACGCTGATGATCCAAAGCCCGGCCTCTCGTGCGAAGAATTCCGTCCCCCCCGCTGCGAACCCATCGCCGAGGCCTTCAGAGGTCATGGCCGAAACAGGAAAGCCATATTCGATCATCGGTCCGGCAGAAATGGAAAGCCTCCGCTGCGACCGTAAACGGTATCTGTAGCCAGCTCGGACCAGAAAGTATTCGTTGCTACTTTCCAGCATAAATGGCACCTCTTCGGTTTGAAGGTAAAGCGCCGTTTCGAGGCGAAACTGACTGAACCCTGCACTGAAAGCATGCCGCGGTAGATCTGGCTGTATTAAGTCGAAATTGATGGCAAAGCCGGTGGACGTTGTATTGCCATCAGCACTTCCCGGTGCAAGCGATGTCGTGCGAAAAAGAGCCGGCACCCGGGTATTGTTTATGAAGGTCGCCTGGGCCGGCAACGATATTTTGCCGGTATGATTAGTAAACTGGACAGTAATGCCCTCCAGGATTACACGCTGCGCATGGCCCGGCGAAGCGCCCAACAGGCAAAATCCGAAGCAGAACAGCGGAAATAGTAGCAATCTCACGTAATTAATTGGGTCTAGACGGTGGTTACTGCTTAATGCGAAATTTTATGACCGTCCTTCAGCAAATGAGACTCCAATTCTATTTTTTCTGCAAATGACCTGCGAGATGCCGTTTAATACATGCCACTTCAACCACAAGGGACAATCTGTGCAACACCCGAAAACATCTTAAAAAACAGGAATCCGTGAATAAGCATTTCATTTGATTAGCAATGCTTTATCAAGAAGCAGACCACCCTATATTGCGGCCTTCTACCCCTACCCACATTCCTTCTTGTGCGTCGCGCGGCAAAGAAAGTTGATTTGCCAGAATAACCTCCCAGCATCCATAAACGGATGCTTTCTGCTGTGATTTTATGCTTCACAACAGCCGTCAACTTTCGTAAGACCGTACAAGTAGGCAGTACTTTTTATATATGTTTATCCCGCTTAGCACCATTTCCTTATTCTGTTTAACCCTCGTAACTTTTTCACTCCGACATTTCCGAACTAAAGCGGCAACCAGCCTGTTGGCTGCTGCTGCGCTTATGCTGGCAAGCGTGCAAGTTGCACACAGCCAGGAGCCGGCTTTTATCGAAAAAGATGGCCTCATTGTTATCCAGGCTGAGTCTGTTGACTTAACCAGCAACTGGGTCATCGAATCATCCGAAGCCAACCATACTGGCGCCGGCTATATTCGGTGGAACGGCAATGACCTCTTTGGCAACCCTGGCGTTGGTATTCTCGCGTACCGCGTACATATCAAGAATGCCGGCGATTACAACGTACGCTTCCGCATGTCGCACCTTGGCGCACCCAAAGGTGACCAGGAAAACGATGTGTGGGCACGCATGAACGCGGGGACCTGGGTTAAGGTATTACACCCCGCGAACTACAAAGACGATGGCTTTACGTTCAACTCCCCCACAGAGCCTTCCAGCGGCGTGTTCAGCCAGATGCGTTACACGCTCTCTGCCGGCATCCACACCTTTTACATTTCTGGGCGCTCGCGCAACGCGCGGGTTGACCGGATCCACATGTACAAAGACGGCGTCGGCAATCCGCTCAACCTCGCGTTGGCGGAATCCGAGTTCGCTGTAGAAGATGAACCCGAAGAAGAGCCAGTTGAACCACCTGAGATAACGGTCTCTATAGAGGGTGCACTCAAAAAATGGCATCCCGTTACCCTTACACTCGACGGTCCGGATGCCAGCGAAATGGATGAGGGCAATCCATTCCTCGACTACCGTTTTGATGTCACTTTCACGCAGGGTGACCGCTCCTTCCGCGTCCCGGGATATTTTGCAGCAGACGGTGACGCTGCTGAATCAAGTGCCCATTCAGGCAACAAATGGCGCGCCCACTTCATGCCCGACAGTACCGGTAGCTGGGCCTATGAAATAGCTTTCGTCGCTGGCGCAAATATCGCCGTAGCTGAGCAACTGGAAACGGGCACGCCTACCATCCACGATGGGTATTCCGGCACGTTCGAGATTGCTGACACAGACAAAACCGGCCGCGACCATCGCGGCAAAGGCATCCTGCGGTATGTAGATAAACACTACCTGCAATTTGATAATGGCGAGTACTTCCTCAAAGGTGGCGCCAACAGTCCGGAAAATTTTCTGGCCTATGCAGACTTTGATAGTACCTACAGTGTCAAAGAGATTCACCCCATCAAGCAGTACGCGGCCCATGAGGGTGACTGGACTGCTGATGATCCAACCTGGCAAGACGGTAAAGGCAAAGGCATAATTGGTGCGCTTAATTACCTGAGTGATGCCGGCATGAACGCCGTGTACTTCCTGACCATGAACGTCAATGGCGACGGGCAGGACGTCTGGCCGTGGACAGCCCATACGGAGCGTACGCGCTTCGACGTTTCCAAACTCGATCAATGGAACGTGGTCTTTGACCATATGGACCGCAAAGGTCTTATGCTCCATGTCGTTCTTCAGGAAACAGAAAACGAGTTGCTGCTCGATGGTGGCAACCTCGGTACGCAACGCAAACTGTACTTCCGTGAATTGGTGGCACGCTTTGGGCATCACCATGCCCTGACCTGGAATTTGGGCGAAGAGAACGATGAAAATTCGGACGCGCAGCGCAAGGCGTTTGCAGACTACATCCGAAATCTCGACGTATACAATCATCCCATCACCATCCACACTTTCCCAGGCCAGTATGACGACGTATACGAGCCACTGCTTGGGTTTAAGAATTTTGATGGACCGTCGTTGCAATTACATGGGATGGAAAATACGTACAGCGAAACGCTGACCTGGTATGAAGCATCCGCAGCATCGGGCCGCCCCTGGGTGGTAACGGTAGATGAATTTGGTCCCTTTCAGGTAGGGGTAACCGAAGAAGGTTTGGATAGCAACCATGATGCTGTACGCCAGCTCAGCCTCTGGCCAAATCTGATGGCTGGTGGCGCCGGCGTAGAGTGGTATTTTGGTTACGAAACGGCCAGCCATGACCTCAACAACGAAGACTGGCGTTCACGCGGCACCATGTGGGACTACACGCGACACGCGCTCGACTTTTTCCAGCAGCATCTCCCTTTCAGCGCAATGCAGCCGACAGCAAACCTGACGAGCAAGGATACCGCTTATGTATTTGCCGACTCGGGGAAAGTCTACGCCCTGTACCTTCCGTCTGCTGATTCTGTACGGATCACATTACCGGCAGGAGAATATGCGGCACAGTGGTACAATCCGCGAACAGGCGGCGAGCTATTATCTGGAGAACAAACCTTCGTATACGGCCCCGGCCAGACCTCCCTTGGCCAGCCGCCGGCAGACCCTACCAGCGACTGGGCCCTGTTGCTCACCAACACAGGAGCCGAAGTCACCTACCCAGTTTTGGCAGTAACACCTGAACCCGTTGACTTTGGGGCGGTAACCCCGGACTCGTTGTTCAGTGTCGCTGTAGATTTCAGCAATGCCGGCACGGCGCCGCTGGTAATCGACTCGCTCAGTCTGGATGGTGTACATGCTGCATTTTTCTCGCTGCCACCGCTATCTGCTCTTGACATAGACCCTGGAGCGCTGCAGTCAATAGCGCTTTCCCTGGCACCCGACAGCACCCTGAGCGACTCAGTACTTGCTACGTTGAACGTATACAGCAACGATCCTGTAAATCCTGTATATCGCGTGCCTGTCTCAGGATATGTAGGCCCGTACAATGTACCGCTGGACTCGACAACGGTCATCAACTTCACGCTGATCGATGCAGATACCAACGAAGCGTTGGGCGTATTGCGTAATGGCATGACACTTGACCTGAGTACTCTCCCACCACACGTCAATGTGCGCGCGGATGTCGGCGTATTTGAGGAAGATATTGTGCAGTACGTGTGGCTAGAGTTAGCGCCCATTGAAATCAAGCGCAGAGAATCCGTCGCGCCTTATGCGTTGTTTGGCGACCTTGGCGGCAACTTTCTGCCGGGCACCTTTGATACGGGTGAAAACACGCTGGTTGCAACACCATACATCCAAGATGCAACAGGCAGCATTGCTGGCAAATCGCTGACGGTGAGCTTCTTGGTAGTTGGCATCAACAACAAAACCAGTGTACAAATCCAGGCCGGCACAACGGAAGAAGAAATTGCCAATCGGGATGATCCCAATGTGATACCGGATGCTTTCGAACTGGGCAGTAATTACCCGAACCCGTTCAACCCGACCACAACAATTCCTTTCAGAATTCCGGAGCTGGATGCAGTGAAGCTGGTGGTATACGACATGCTTGGCCGCGAAATCAGCACGCTTATTGATGAGACGATGACCGCCGGCCAGCACGAAGTGCGTTTTGATGCATCAGGCTTACCATCTGGTACGTATCTGTACAAGCTCACCACCCCGCAACGTAGCCTTACGAGTAAAATGTTGCTGGTTAAGTAATTGCAATCCCGAGGCCGGGTTCTGCCGGCCTCGGGATTGATGTTTATTGTTTGCGTACGGCTGGGGTGGCATGAAGGATTAACATCTACCATCAACACATCGTCATCTCGGACTTGCTCCGAGGTCCACACGGATGGCTGACTGCCAGACGGGTCGATTCCCAATCAAGTTGGGAATGCCGGATAAGGAGTGGGATTGGCCAGCGAGGCATCGAATAGCAGGTGAGAGTAGGGAACGCCTGCCGAGAACAGCATTAGCATCAAGGTTGCCCTACAGGCCGCAGCATAACAACGGGGGATTCACCATGTGCATCACTCCCCCACAAGCATTCGAGCGTCTCTGCTGTACCCTGCGGCAGATCGCAATACAGCACATCTGCGCCATAACGCCCAACAAAAGCAGGCCCACTGATCAATTCAGGCGAAGCGCCGGCAAGCACCAGCTTCCCACTTTCGTCATTGATGGACACGGTGAGGGTTTGCGTTATGGTCCGTTTGTCAGCCTCACTGCCGGTTGAGGCGTATATCACTTGCATGACATTATCATCGGTGCGAAGCTCAAAGCTGTACGTTTCATCTATATCACCCCGTACAAACCGGACCGGGTCACTTTGCCATGTGCCGGCAAAAACTGTGTACTCATCTACGGACTTCGGGGACGTCCCACATCCAGTAAACATCGTCACCACCAGGCAGGACCCAACAAGTTTCAGGAGAAATTTGATCATGGCTATGTAGTTTGTGTCCGGAATTGACTCGGTGTAGTTTGGGTGATTTTTCTGAATGCAGTATTAAATGTAGACTTGGAATTGAATCCCGCAGCCAGCGCAATTTCCAGCACGTTACGTTGCGGATTATCCAGCAACGCTCGTTTGGCATGCTCGATGCGGTGCCTATTGATAAATTGGTAGAAGTTGGTATCGAGCTCCTGGCTCAGAACCTGGGAAACGTAGTGCGAGGATTCTTTGATGTGAGAGCTCAGCGTACGCAAACTGAGCAGGTTATTGCAATACAATTGCTCACCTTCCATTGCATGGCTGAGCTTCTGCAAAATGCGTTCACGGGTTTCTTTGGTGAGCGGCGACTTCGCATACTGCGCCGGCTCGACAGTGGCAGGGTCTGGATTGTTGTAAGAAGTTGAAGTGTGCCGCACCATCACATACAAAACACCGATCGTAATACCGACATCTATACAGGTAAAAAACAATTGCAGTAGAGACGATGCGCCGGGTACGATACAATGTACGGTACGCAAGATCCCAAGTAGCCAGGCTGAGCAGAGTATTAAAATGAAAAAACGAATTGTCCCAAGCGACGCATTACCCTTTTCAGGGTGGAATTTTTGTTGTACGTCAAGGTGGCTTACAAATCGTCTGTAGATGCGCAACAGATAGTACGGGACCTGAAGCGTGAAGAGCACAATACAGGCCAACATTGTTCCGTGGATGAATAATCGCTGTGCAGTGCTTGTCTCGATAGCAGGATTTGCATAACCAACACCCCAATGTGCTGTAGCAAGCAATGGCAGACACAAGACAAATCCTGCAACAAGCACTGCATAATGCCCTTTTTGAAGCGACTTTAAGGGAATCCGCTCACCCGTAAACAACTCGTGATATGCCAGCCAAAGCAGCGGAGCCGGCAGAAATGATAGTACCATGAGCGATCCTAACCACAGGGACTTCGCTGGCGAATGGGGATGGATCATCAACCATTCCAGCAAAAAACAAGCAGCTTCAACGGCCAGCAGCGCTATGATATACCGAGAAAATCGACGCTGATGCCCAGCCAAGAGCCCTATCGAAAACAAAGACAGTGCAATGGCAGCTACGTAGAGAAGGCTTTGTGTTTCGTACATGTGATACTTGCAGCTTACTGACGCAGTTATAGCTTTTCCTGAAGAGGACAAAAATCCTCTACGGAAGTTGCGCTAAATTTGATTCTTCGCATCAAAACCAGGTAACCACACACCGGCGCGCCGCAACTTTCCTGCTCCGCGTTCACCGCTCCCCAACCAGAAGACGTCCTCAAAAAGTGCAAGCAAGTGTCCGTTTTGTGTAGGGTTCGCAGGATATTCTGCCGCTATCTTTTCAACCGTACCTGATCGATCGGTTAGACCGATAGGGTTCGCAAAATTTACTGCAAGCCAGGCCGGCCTCCCAATCACGCATATTACGGGGTGATTGGGAGGCACCAAAAAATAATGCATCCAGGATTGCTGCAATCAGCACCAGCAAGCGACCAACTACCGTTTTACACATACTGGACAGTTATCATGAACCTTCGATTTGTAACCAAAACCATCCACGCCTACCTCGATTACCCGGTTGCCATCAGCCTCATGGCCCTCCCTTTTCTACTGGGCCTCGGTAGTTCAAACCCGCTGGCGCTGTGGCTCTCTGTGGGCACAGGCGTTGCC
Organism: Bacteroidota bacterium; assembly: GCA_039111535.1. Taxonomy (NCBI): domain Bacteria; kingdom Pseudomonadati; phylum Bacteroidota; species Bacteroidota bacterium. The sequence goes on from JBCCIM010000023.1 coordinate 42,119, forward strand.
GCGTTTCTGCTCACCATCCTGACCGACCACAAGCTCGGTGTGATCCGCGTGTTATCGTACGCGTTTCACCTGCGCGTTGATTTTCTTGTGGGGGTTGTCTTTGTGATTGCGCCGCTTGTGCTCGGCTTCAGCGGCATCGATGCGTGGTACTACTGGCTGAACGGTGCGGCAGTACTCACGGTTGTGAGTTTGCATAGCCCGGAAACTACACAGCACCGCGCCGACGCAGTCGCCTAGCCTCCCATCTAAAGCAAGAAATACAAGAATGACAGGCGGACACAACACTGTGCCCGCCTGTTCGCTTTCAGCTACAATTTAACCATAGTGCCTGACTGGACCTTCCCATCAACTAGCAGGCGATAGTAATATGTGGCTGCAGGCAGATTGCCTCCATCGAAACGAACCTGCTGCCGGCCTGCAGGCAACTGGCCATCCACAACCGTACTGATTTTGCGCCCAACCACATCAAATACTTCCAGCTTGGTTTGCGACGAACGTCCAAGTGTAAATTCGATGGTTGTTGTACCCTGGAATGGGTTTGGATAATTGCCGTCGAGTGCAAACGAAACTGGCGTTTGCGCCGGCTCATTGGCGACAGGGGCACCACCGCGCACAAGTGGCAACGGTGTAAACGATCCCCCGAGCACCGCTTCAATGCCCGTGTTATCCAGTCCAAACCACCCACTCAGCACCGAGGCATACACAGCTCTGAAATCTGTGGTAAAGCGGCGGTCGCCGAACTCATCCGTATTCACGAGGTCAGGTAGCGTGCCATAGATCCCCCCATTCACATTGGGGCCGATCAGGAAAAGCGGCGCGGTTGTACCATGGTCCGTGCCGGCGGAGCCATTCTCCCATGATGTACGGCCAAATTCAGAGAAGGTCATGGTCAGTACGCGATCCTGTAGTCCAGCTGCCTGCAGGTCGTCTTGAAAAGCTTTAACGGAAGCGGCCAGCGATTGCATCAAGTATGCATGCTCTTCAGCCTGCGCTACGTGCGTGTCAAATCCGCCCAGGCTCACCATGTAGATCCGTGTATTCAACCCACCCCGGATCAGTTGCGCTACGTTGGCCAGGTTTTCTCCCAACTCGTTGTCCGGATATGTTACTGCGTTCGAGGTGTTCTGCGTAGCCTCCTGAATCGCGCTTGCGTACCGGTACGAGTTATTTACCACCGTCCGCGCAAAACTCATCTCTGTACCCGACGGCGTGCCCGGTAAGCCCGTGGTTTCATACAGGGCGCCTCCGTTGGCAAGCTGTTCAAAAACTTCCGGGCTTTGTATGGTCATGCCCATGTCGTTTTGCGTGCCTTTGAATACAAAACTTGTCCCGCCCATCTGTACAGCCAGGGGGTGCGCCGGTGGCTGTGTTAGATAGTTAGGCGTCATTTGCTCCAGATACCGACCGGTCCAGCCCGAGGGATCGTGCCTGGTTGGGTCTGAACCAGACAGCCAGATGTCCATCGACCGGAAATGCGACAGGTTAGGACTTGGATACCCTACTTCCTGTACGATAGCGAGTTGCCCCTCTCCAAAATAGGCATCCCAACCTGTGAGGTTTTGGGTCAGTCCAAGGTCGCTTGACAAGCGGTAAGTTTCACGTTCTGGAATGGCTAAACTGGGGCGTGTGTTGTAATACTCATCGTTGGTCAGTGGGACCACCGTATTCAGACCATCATTGCCGCCATCCAATTGGATAAGCACTAGAATCCGGTCGGTATCTGCGTTGAGCAATGGGGCAAGCAAGGCTGAATTGGCGATCGCATTCACCGGGGTGCCACCCATCATAAAACTGCTGGCGGTAGCGCCCAGGCCAAGGGTTTTGAGGAACGATCGACGTGTCCAGGCTTCGTGATCATGGGAATGCGCAGCACCATCTTGAAGCCGGCCTCCCTTTCGGTTTTTTTTGTTAAATCCTTTATACATGATAGATCAAAATTTGGATGTGAGATGCCGGCGCAGTGCTGCTAATATGAGCGTGCAGGCCAGACCATGAGCAGTTGTTGGCTGTATCAGGCCAGCTGGTATTCAGGGAGTTCACAGACAAAAGCGATGAATTCGCGTAAAGCGTATTCTGCTTCTTCTGTATTGAGGTCCCATTCGTACCAGGGAATACCCGCCAGCATCTGTTTGGTGAGGTGATGCACGTATTGCGGCCCCTGCTCTATTTCCACCGGGATAGGCTGTCCCCCCGACCAGGGTGCACTGATGGGCTGAATCGCCAGTGCCTCAACGGGTGCGCCAATAAAATGCGTAACGATAGCTACAGGAAGAGAGAAAACCGCGAGTACATTGTCATTGTCTTGCAGCGCATTGACAAAAGCCATCAGTGTCTCTCTTGCAATCAAATCGAGCATCACAAAACGGGTACTATCCCATCTGGCGGGTACCGATGACGTAGAAAGCCAGATTCGATAACCGGGGTAGCCGCCTACGTTTGGTGGATGCAGCAAGAGTTGTCCTGCATACTCACAGGCGCCGGCCATTTCCTGGTAAAGATCTTCCGAGTCGTTATCCGATAACCCGGTATCCATTATCAAGCCGGCAAAACACTCGAAGGGACTTTTGATGCGCGCAATGTTAAACGCCGGGTCAAAGAAATGCTTGCTTTTGAGCAACGTTGACAGGACTGCGCCAATGTCAAAGTTATTGGCTTCAAAGACCTGTGCCAACCCTTGCACGATTTCCGGCTGCGGTGCCTCGTAGACAAACTCCTGGTAGAGCTTCTGACAAATGTGGAAGGCAATCTGATTAGACCGCTGGGAGAAAAGCAGATTTACCACATCATTGTAGCCCCACGCGCCTGTTTGGCCAAATATCGTTTTAGTGCCGGCGTCGTGCATTTCAGCTTCAAATGCAACTTCCCAATCATCCTCGTCCAAATAATAGCCGGTCAGCGCACGTGCAATTTCACTGACATCCTGTTCTGTGTAGTTGGGCTGGCCACTCTGATTTGTCAGCCCTATCGTAAATAGCTCGCATAACTCGCGCGCATAATTCTCATTGGGAGCTTCAGCAACATTTTCTGCGCCGTCCAAAAAGACAAGCATGGTTGCGTCAAGCCCGATGTCAGCTACAAACTGTTTGA